>CACXEZ010000041.1 GCA_902766815.1 uncultured Erysipelotrichaceae bacterium
AAAGCATAGCTGAAATAAAACAAATAGAAGAATCTATAAATTAAATAGACTCTTCTATTTTTAATCAAATATTTTACTTAAAAAATTTCTCTCTTCCAAATAAATTCCCCCATCATAAATAAAATGTTTCTTATTCTTATACATAAAACGATAGTCATAAATCACCTTCGTCTGTGGAAAAGAAAAAGTATATAAATATCTCTCTAACAAAAACCTATGATAAATATAGTTTCTCTTTTGATAAAACCGAATTAAATAAGTAAAAAGCAAAAAATAAATCATAATATTAGAATAATTAAAAGTATAAACATTCAAAAAAATAAGAAAAAAAATTCCTAATATTGAAATAATAATAGTAATCAAATTAGAAACATAATAAGGACAAAACTTACTAATTAACAAGTTAAATATCTTTGCTCCATCTAATGGATAAATTGGCATCAAATTAAAAAAAATAATTTGACTATTATATAAAGTATATAATTGCATAGTATATTCCCTTATCATATGCATTTGATTAAGAAAACTTAGAAATAAATAAAAAAGAAATTGCACCATAACTCCAGACAAAGCCACCAATAATTCACAAGATATATCCAAATTAATCATAGTATCTAACTTTGTTACCCCACCAAAGGGATAAATAACAATCTTTTTAACTTTAAGATGAAATAACATTGCCATAAAATAATGACCCATCTCATGAACCAATATAAGAGAAGTAAAAACAATTAAATTAAGATAATTACCCGTTAAAATAAAACCAAGTGCTACAATCAAATAAGACTTATGAAATTCTAAACAGAAACTTTTATTTGTCCTCTTTCGCATCGATTACCCCAAGAATCAATTAGCTTATGATCTCTATAAACACAAACAATTTCACATTGATTGCTACATCCATGACAATACCTTCCCTTTGTTTCAAATGAAACCTCCTCTATATCAAAGTCAAAACTTTCTACTCTACCACTCCTTTGAGCTAAAATAGCCACTCCCAAAGCTCCCATCAAATGAGAATTTTCAGGAACATAAACCTTATCTCCTATCAAATCTTCAAAAGCTTTTACTACTCCAATATTCTTACTAACTCCTCCTTGAAAAACAACAGGTGCTTCTATCTTTTTTCCTTTTCCAACATTATTTAAATAATTCATCGCTACACTTCTAACAAGTCCCGCAATAATATCTTCCTTCTTACAACCAATTTGTGCCTTATGTACCAAATCAGATTCTGCAAAAACAGTACACCTAGCCGCAATAGTAGCAGGATTTTTACTTTTTAAAGCAATACTTCCAAAATCTTCTACTTCTACTCCAAGTCTTTTAGACTGTGAACTCAAAAAAGACCCAGTTCCTGCAGCACATAAAGTATTCATAGCATAATCTGTAACAATTCCATTTTTCAAAAGAATGATTTTAGAATCCTGTCCCCCAATTTCAAATATAGTCCTAACATCAGGAATAACAGAAGTAGTTCCAACAGCATGAGCCGTTATCTCATTCTTTACCACACTAGCAGAAAGTAAAGTACCTATTAATTTTCTGGCCGATCCCGTTGTTCCGACAGATATTACTTGATACCTATCTCTATCAAACTGAACTTTTAATAACTGAAGCAATTTCTTAACCGCTTGCATAGGATTTCCCTCTGTAAGAATATATTCACTAGCTAAAATATTATGATTTTCATCAATAACAACTCCCTTGGTAGAAATAGAACCAATATCAATTCCCAAATAAGCATGTTTCATGATTAATCCTCCCTATAAAAGATATGTTCCATTTAATAAAAAATGATACAAAAAAAAGTTAAATTTCTTTAACTCACATATCTTATAAAATCATTCATTGTCGTATAATTAGTAATAACATATCTAGGAATCTTAAATTTATTTTGTCCAAAACGAACAATACTATCTCCAATTTCTCCAGCAAAAGCCATAGTAAAACCAGCTTCTTTCAATAATCTTATAGCTCTATCATTATAATCATAAAATGGATAACAAAAGTAAGTAGTATCATCTAAACTTTCTCGACTTTTTCTTAAATC
>CACXEZ010000042.1 GCA_902766815.1 uncultured Erysipelotrichaceae bacterium
CTGGATATTTGGTAGCAATTTATGATCCTTCTCATGTAAAGGTTGTTACTAGTAAAAATTTAGGGGTTGATGGTGAATATTTATTAGATATGAGTAAGAGGGAAAAAGCTTTGGTTGCTATTAATGGGGGAGGATTTCTGGATGCTGACGGTAAGGGAACTGGGGCTTTAGTTGAAGGTATTGTTATTCGTGACGGGGTAATTTTAAACCGTAGTCGTTATACGAGAGCTGGTGGACTTATTGGTTTTACAAACGATAATAAGCTTTATTTAGGACGTATCAGTGCTGATGAAGCTATTCAGATGGGTATTCGAGATGCTGTTGAGTTTGGACCATTTTTAATTGTTAATGGAGAAGCATCTAAGGTTGTTGGCAATGGAGGATATGGTCTTCACCCTAGGACAGTAATTGGACAAAGAAAAGATGGAGTTGTCTTATTTCTTGTAATTGATGGGAGAAGAGTTGGTTGTATGGGAGCTGATATGGATGATTTGATTGAGATTATGCTTCGATATGGTGCATATAATGCAGCTAATTTAGATGGTGGAAATTCTAGTGCTCTTGTTATTCAAAACAAACTTATTAATCATCCTATTAATTGGGATGATGTTGAAGAAACTAGGCCGATTGCTACGGGATTTATATTAACTAGTTCTTAGTTTACATTAATGTAAAAAAAATATCTAATTATAGGAAATAAGTTGAATTCATGGAAAAACTATGTTAAAATGATGTTATATTTAGTAGAGTAAGGAGAGGATAGGAATGGCTTTGGATAAATGGAAAAAAATTATTAGTGCTGATGATGGTGATGAGATAGATGAAGATGGAGAAGTTGGGCAAGTAAAGGAAAAAGCTTCTGTTACTGGAAATGGAAAAATGATTTTATTGGAGCCAAGAGCTTATTCAGAAAGTCAACAAATAGCTGATCATTTAAAAAAGAAGAATACTGTTGTTGTTAATATGAAACGTGTCACTCCTGATCAAGCAAAGAGGATTGTTGATTTTTTGAGCGGAACTGTATATGCATTAGGTGGCGATTTACAGAAAATAGGTGGTGGAATATTTTTATGTACACCTAAAAATGTGGATGTTGAAGGAGCTATTACAGATGATGATGATAAGGGAAAAAAGAGTAAAAATGATATAGATTTAGATTGGTAGTTTTAGATTAGAAGGTGAATTATGAAACGATTTAGTATTGTCAATAATGGCTATAATATAGAAGAAGTTAATCATTTTATCGATATTGTTATTAAAAAGTTAGAAAAGTTAAGTGAGGATAATACTAATTATTTGAATCAGTTGGAGGCATTAAAAAGGCAATCTAATCAAACTGTTGATTTTAAAGTGGCTAAAGCTTTAGTGGCAGCTCAAGAAACGACTGATAAGATGAAAGAGTTGGCGAAAGAAGAGGCTGAATTAATTGTTAAAGAGGCTAAGGATAATGCTAGTGCTATTGTACAAGAAGCTTTAATTAATGCTCAGAAGACAGAGCAAGAGTATGAGTTGTTGAAGAAAAAATGTAGGGTGTATCAAGCTAGAATGACAAGTTTAGCTAAGGCACAATTGGAATTATTACAAGATGTTGATGAAGAAATTTAATATATATATTTGATGAATGACAGTTATAATTAAACTGTTTTTTTAGTAGTGGCTTTTTTCTCAGTCGTTTAATAGAAAATTCTTTATATATGTATTGACAAGTAGTTTTTTTTTTCATATAATGAAATGGATTTATAAAAACAAGTGACAGAGATGGTATTTGAGATTTTATTTTAAGAGAGTTTATCGTGTGGTGTGAGATAGATAGTAAACTTAAATATAGATCACTCTAGATTGTGTATTTCTGAAATATAGTAGGAAGTATCGGATAAAACCGTTATTGAAATAAGAGCACTTATTAGTGAATTAAGGTGGTACCGCGGGTGAACTCGTCCTTAAATTATAATAAGTGCTCTTTTTGTTTTGAGAGGTGTAAATATGAATCATAAAATAGTGAAATGTTATGTGGCTATGAGAATGTCACAGAAAATGAGGGAGAATTCTCGTGTGAGTGGGACTAGTCATAAGCCTGAAAATGTAAAGAAGAGAGTGAGGAAGATAAGATGAAGAAATTTTTAGAGTTAGATAAGAGAAGTGCTCATGAGGTTGAAAACTCTATTTTAGAAGAATGGAAACGTAAGGATATTTTAAATCTTACGATAGAGAATAGAAGTGGTAGTAAGGACTTTGTATTTTATGATGGACCGATTTATGCCAATGCAAAGCCTGGTATTCATCATGTGTTTGCAAAGACAATTAAAGATTCTTTTTGTAAATATAAGACTATGAAGGGGTATAGAGTTCTTAGAAGAATTGGGTTAGATACTCATGGTCTTCCTATTGAAGTTAATGTTGAGAAAAAGTTAGGGTTTCGCTCTAAGTCTGATATCGAAAAGTTTGGTATTGAAAATTTTTGTCGTGAGTGTAATCAAGAAACAGCTACTAATATTGATGAGATTAATAAAGTTACTGGCATGATGGGTCAATTTATTGATTGTGACAATCCTTATATTACTTGTAGTAATGATTTTATTGAGTCAGAATGGTGGTTACTTAAAGAAATTGATAAAAAAGGGCTTTTATATCATGGTAATAAAGTATTGTGGTATTGTCCAAGATGTGGTACGGAGTTATCTGCAAATGAGGTATCACAAGGATATGAAGAAGTTTCTGTTAATTCATTGATATTGCCATTTAAAAAAGTCGATGAAGATGTTTACTTTTTAGCTTGGACTACGACTGCTTGGACATTAATGGCAAATGTTGCTTTGTGTGTGAATCCAAATCTTACTTATGTTAAGGTAGAGTCTTCTGGATATAAGTTTATTGTTTCAGAGAGCTTATTAGAAAAAGTGTTAGGCGAAGATGTTTCTATCTTGAAAAAATATAAAGGTAGTGAATTGGTTGGAATGAAATATGAACAGTTGATGCCTTTTGTTCAAGTTGATGGAAAAGCATTTCAAGTGATTGCTGATGATTATGTTAGTGCTAGTGATGGTACTGGCATCGTTCATAATGCACCTGCTTTTGGTGAAGATGATTATCGTGTTTGTAAAGAGAATGGAATTGCATTTATTAATCCGGTAGGTGCTGATGGATGTTATACTGAAGGTCCATGGAGAGGTAGACTTGTTACAGATAGTGAGTTAGAATTAGATATTATTAAATATTTGAAGGAGAATGATAAATTATTTAAGAAGATTAAGATAACTCATGATTATCCTCATTGTTGGAGATGTAAGAGTCCATTAATCTCTTATCCTAAGCCTGCCTGGTATATAGAAACTACTAAGTTTAAAGATAAGATTATTTCTGCTAATAAGGCTGTTAATTGGTATCCTGGTTTTGTTGGAGAAAAAAGATTTGCTAATTGGCTAGAGAATATGATTGATTGGGGAATTTCTAGAAGTAGATATTGGGGTTGTCCTATGCCTATTTGGACTTGTGGCTGTGGTCATAAAGAAGTAATTGGTTCTATTGAAGAATTGCAAGATAAGATTATAGAAGATGTTGATGTTAGGAAGATTGAACTTCATAGGCCTTATGTTGATGATTTACATATTAGTTGTCCTGATTGTGGTAAGAGTATGAGTCGTGTTACTGATGTTATGGATGTATGGTTTGATTCTGGGGCTATGCCTTATGCACAAGTTCATTATCCTTTTGAAAATAAAGAATTATTTGAGTCACAATTTCCAGCTGATTTTATTGCAGAGGGTGTTGATCAAACTCGTGGGTGGTTTAATTCTTTATTACTTATTTCTACTATTGTATCTGGGAAAAGTTCGTTTAAGAATGTTGTTGTCAATGATATGATGTTAGATGCTCATGGCAAAAAGATGAGCAAGTCTACTGGAAATATTATTGATCCTGTAGAGATCATGACTAAGTATGGGGCTGATGCTATTCGTTGGTATATGTTATATACATCTCCAGTTTGGACACCGTTAAAGTTTGATGAAGATGGTATTAAAGAGGTGCACAGTAAATTTTTTAATCCTTTGAAAAATACTTATACCTTCTTTCAAACATATGCTAATATTGATGGAGTTGATATTTTAGAATGTGATGTTTCTTTTGAGGATAGGGAAGAGATTGATAAATGGTTGTTATCTAAGTATCATAAGTTAGTTAGAGATGTTACTGTTGATATGGAACAATATGATTTAAATCAGGTTGTTAGGAAGATAACAACGTTTGTTTCGGATGATTTATCTAATTGGTATATTAGAAGAAATAGAAATCGTTTTTGGGCGTCAGAGATGGATAGTTCTAAGAAGGCTGTATATATCACTACTTATGAGGTGTTAGTGGGATTATGTAAATTATGTGCTCCTATTATTCCGTTTACTACAGAAGAGATATATCAAAAATTAACTGGTGCTGAATCTGTTCATTTAGCGGATTACCCTGTTAGTGATTCTAAGTTAATCAACGAAAAATTAGAAGAAAAGATGGATTTGGTAATAAAACTTATTTCTTTAGGTAGAAATGCTAGAGAGGAATCTAAGATTAAGGTTCGTCAGCCATTGCAAAATGTTATTTTAGATAAACGTATTGAAGATATTATTTGTGATCTTGATGAGTTAATTAGGGAAGAATTAAATGTTAAAGAAATTATTTATATGGATGATTTGTCTGAATATATGAATATAGAGTATAAGCCTAATTTTAAGGTTTGTGGTAAAATATTTGGTAAAGATATGAAGGAGTTTACTAATTATTTGTCTAGTATGTCTGATAGTGATATTCAATTATTTCATGATGGTAAGTTGAATGTTATATTGAATGGTAATTCTTATGATGTTTGTGATGATTATATAGAAAAACGTATTAATTCAAAAGATGGTTATGATGTTGCTGTTGAGAATAATCATTTAATTATCTTAAATACTAATTTAACAGATGAGTTAGTTAGTGAAGGACTTGCTCGTGAAACTATTTCTAAGATTCAGAATTTGCGAAAAACATCAGGATTTGAGATTATGGATAGAATTTGTATTTATTATAGTTCTGATGATGAGTATTATGATATGATTAAGAATTATTTAGAATTTATTCAAAAAGAAACTTTAGCTGTTCAAATGGTACGAGTTGATGCTATTAACGAAATGATTGATATTAATGAATATGAAGTTGGATTTAGATTAGAGAAAGTAAAATAACTTTTCTTTAATCTATTTTCTTTTTCTTTTTTTTTTATTATAATGGATAAATGGAAGAAGGAATATTTATGGATAGAGAGATGAAGAGAAGTATTATTTTGGATCATTATCAAAATCCTTATCATAGAATAAGGCATGATCATGAAGATGAATATATTAAACTTAATACTAGAAATGTTAGTTGTATTGATAATATTGATTTATATGTTAAAATGAATGGTGATAAAATAGAGGATATTAGCTTTGATGGAGAAGCTTGTGTTATTAGTATTTCTAGTACTTCTGTTATGAGCGAGTTGTTATCTGGTAAAACTATTGATGAGGCAATAGACATTATTAAAAATTATAAACATATGATAGAAGAAGAGCACTATGATAGAGATATTTTAGATCAAGCAATTGTTTATGAAGATGTAGCAAAACAGCCTTCTAGAAAAAAGTGTGCCACTTTGACTTGGAATGGGTTATATAATAAGTTGTTAGATATGAAGAAAAGATAGTTTTACTAATGCTGAAGAGTTTGTTATAATTATTGATGGTAGAGAAAGAAAATGATTTTGGATAGAAAAAGTTTTTTTTCTTTTGAAAGGGATGAATTAATGATAAGACATAAGAAGAAAGTTATGGTTTTTGGTGTTTTCTTGTTAATCATATTATTTGTTTTTATTATTATTTTAATGGTTCATGTTAAGAAAACAGATGCTGTTGTTTTTTCTGATGTTCTTAGTTGTTCTTATCGTGAGAAAGTGTCCGTTGATAGATTTATTAGAAAATTGGATGGGACATTACTTGATAATTATTGGGTTGATACTTCAACGGTGGGAAAGAAAAAACTTGAAATTCAATATAAAAATCGTTATGGTTTTATTGAACAAAAGAAGTTTGAAATTGAAGTAAAGGATGTGGTGGCTCCAATTATTGTTGTGAATAATCCTTATACTGTGGTAGAGGGGGAAGTTAGTGATTTATTAGATGTTATTTTTTGTGCGGATGATTATGATGATGGAGTTAAATGTGTTATTTCGGGTGAATATGATTTGAATCGAATTGGTCAATATCATTTGAAAATTGAAGCTCAGGATAAAAGTGGTAATGAAGCAGAAAAGGAATTTACTTTAAATGTAGTAAAGAAAGAAAAAAAATCTAATTCTTCCCAGGTAAAGTATACAGATTTTAAAGATTTTTATCAGAAATATAATGACTCTAGTGTTGAGATTGGTCTTGATATTTCTAAATGGCAAGGAGAAGTTGATTATGCGAAAATTGCTAATGAAGGAGTTAGTTTTGTAATGTTAAAAGTAGGTGGACAGACTGAGATAGGTGGTGAATATATTGTTGATCCTAGTTTTGATGATAATATCGAAGGTGCTTTAGAAAATGGCTTAAAAGTTGGTGTTTATTTTTATTCTTATGCTAAAAGTGAGATTGAGGCTAAAAAGCAGGCTAGATGGGTTGTTCAAAAAGTAAAAGATTATGAATTGGCCTTACCTATTGCGTTTGATTGGGAAAATTGGGCTAGATATTCTACTTTTGGAATTGGATTTCGTACTTTAAATAAAGTGGCAGAGTCTTTTATAGAAGAGGTTAAGCGATATCATTATGAGGGAATTTTATATTCTAGTAAGTATTATTTAGAGAATATTTGGCATCAAGATGATTATGTAAAATGGCTTGCTTATTATAATGAATATAATGAAATTGAAGATGATTATTTTTTATGGCAGGTATGTAATGATGGAAAAATAAATGGAATAAATGGTAGTGTTGATATTGATATATTGAAGGTAAGATAAGTCTTTATTTTATGTGATAAGTTAAAGAGTATCATTTATTGTTGAAATGGATTTTAATAATTCATTTTATTTTTTTCTATGAAACGACAATATTTTGGTAGTTAAATCTATATACTTATACTTAAGGTGATTGTTATGGCTCATAAACATATGAAATTGAAAAATCCTCGAACTAAGAAAAGATTTACTAAGTTAAAGATATTTTTTTATCTCATGATTATTTATGTTGGTTTTTCTTATACTTTTTATTATTCTTTGAAAAATACGAAAAGAGTAACTAATGAGCAATTTATTAATTTGATGGTTTCGTCAGGTAATGCTAATATTCTTGGTCAATATAAGTTACCTAATTTGATTAATGCAACAATGAAATTTATTTTGAATATAGATTTTAAGAACCCTTCTACTATACTTGATAGCAGTATTTTGAAATATGGTAAAAAAGAGGTTAAGACAGATAAGACTATAAAGCTTGAATATAATGATGATTATAGTGATATGGAAGAGTTAAAGACAATTAGTGATTATATAGAAGATCCTAATCCTAAGGAAACTAAGGAACCTGTTATTTATTTATATAATTCTCATCAGTTGGAAAATTATAGTAATGATAATTTAGATGTATATGGTATTACTCCTAATGTTATGATGGCTACTTATGTTTTAAGGGAAAAATTGAATGAATTAGGTATTTCTAGTATTGTTGAAGAGGCTAATATGAGTGATATTTTATCTCAAAATGGTTGGAATTATTCTTATTCTTATCAGGCATCTCGTGGTTTGTTGGAAGATAAGAAAAAGAAGTATAGCAGTTTAAAGTATTTTATTGATATTCATAGAGATAGCATTGGTAAATCTGGAACTACTGTTAAAATTGGAAATATTACTTATGCTAAGGTGCTTTTTGTGATTGGATTAGATTATAATGGATGGGAAGCAAACTATCAATTTTCAGAAAAGCTGAATAAAACTATAGAGGATAATTATCCAGGACTATCTAGGGGAATTATGAAAAAAACTGGGATGAATGTCAATGGAATTTATAATCAGGATATTAGTCCTAATTGTATTTTAATTGAAGTAGGAGGTGTGGAGAATAGTATTGAAGAGGTTTATGAAACAATGAGTGCTTTAGCAAATGTACTTAGTCAATATATTAAAGGAGATATATCATGAAACATAAGAAATTGGTTAAATTTTGTTTTGGACTTCTTATACTTGTTTTTTTATGTTCTTATTTTATTGAAATTAGTGGTTATTATGAATATAATTTGGCGAATAAAAAAAATTTAACAGAGGAGCAAATTAAGAAGTTTGAAAGTGATGTTAAAGAAGGAAAAGATATTGATTTGAACCATTATTTAGAGGACACTAAAATTGATTACTCTAATAAGTTGACAAAGACTACAAGTGCTACTAATTTAAAATTAAATGAGTATTTAAAGAACTTTATTGCAAATACGTTTAAGGTATTAGAAAAACTTGTTGGATAATTGACAGTATGTGTCTAGTCATAAGAAAAAGATTATCAGATTTGTAGATTTTGTGTCTTTTAGGTGTTAATATGAATAAAAGGTGATGTTTATGAGAAAAAAAAAGAGGAAACCTAATTTATTTCAAAAATTTTTTTCTTGGTTGTTTATTTTATTATCTGCTATTTTGACTGGATCTATTATTGTTCTTAATGTTCTTGATTTAATGCATTTGTGTTTTGTGATTTTAGTTCTTGCTTTCATGTGTTTTGTTGTAGTACATCTTGTGAAGAAACGAAAAGTGTTTGGTTATTTTTTAGGTGTTATTTTAGGAGCAATTCTTTTATTTTTAACGATTAATGTTGGCAAAACAGTTTCTTTTTTAAATGGATTAGAATTAGACTACAAAACTTATCATTATTCGGTTGTTGTTTTAGGTGATAGTGATTATCAAAAATTAAGAGATATTAGTAATAAAAAGCTAGGATTTTATGATGATGGTAGTAAAGAAATGGAAAAAGCATTAGCTAAGATCAAAAAAAAGGTTGAAGTTGAAGCTGTTTCATATGATGATACGCATCAATTGTCTAATTCTTTGATTGATAGTGATATTGATGCTATGCTAATTGAAAATACTTATTTAGATATTTTAGATGAGAGTATAGTGATAGATGGCATTACTTTTAAATCTTTAGTCCGTAAAATTTATGAGTTTGCTGTTTTAACAAAGACATCTGATATTTCTAAAGATATTAACGTTACTAAAAAGCCTTTTAATATTTATATTAGTGGTATTGATACTTATGGAGAAATTTCTAGTGTTTCTAGAAGTGATGTTAATATGATAATTACGGTAAATCCTACTACTCAGCAGATTTTATTTACTTCTATTCCAAGAGATTATTATGTAAAACTTCATGGTAGAAGTGGTTATAAGGATAAACTTACTCATGCAGGTCTTTATGGTATTGATATGTCTATCCACACTTTGGAAGATTTGCTAGATACTGAAATTAATTATTATGTCAAGGTTAATTTTACTAGTGTTGTAAAAATTGTAAATGCGATTGATGGCGTTCGCGTATATTCTGATTATGATTTTACTTCTGTTGATAATTATCATTACAATAAAGGATATAATGATTTAAATGGGGAAGAGGCTCTATCTTTTGCTAGAGAACGAAAAGCTTTTGCTACAGGCGATAGGCAAAGAATTAAAAATCAGCAGGCTCTTCTTAGTGCTATTTTTGATAAAGTAATTAGTAAGGAAATTATTACCAAGTATAGCAAGTTATTAGATTCTGCAAGTGGATTAATGGTTACGAATATGAAAATGTCTAGAATGACTGCTTTGGTTCGATTACAATTAGCTAAAAGTTATTCTTGGAATTTAGTAATGAATAGTTTGAATGGAGAGGATAGTAGTAATTATACTTATTCTGCACCTTCGGTTAAATCTTATGTTATGGAACCAAGCGATACAAGTGTTAGTTATGCTCATGATTTAATTTTAAAAGTATTAAATGGTGAGGTTTTAGACAAGAATGAGACTGATAATGTTGTAAATAAGTCTTCTACTGTGACATCTTATGAAACAGGCAAGGATACTCGTTCTATTGAAAATAGTAATTCACTCGAAAATAATAGTTCAACTTCTAAAAATAATGTTAGAGATCAGAATAATTTTCAAGTTCAACTTGGTAGAAATAGTGTGCAATTTTTTGAGGGAGATACTTATGTTTATTATGGATATACAGCTACTTATCAGGGAAATGATGTTACTAAAAGTAGTGATTTGACAGAGAGATTTACAATTAATGGCAAAAACTTTGATGATTATAAAGAGTTAGTTTTATATATTAGTAGACTTTCTGCGGGAGAATATACAGTTATTTATACAATTACTTATCGAGAAGAAAGCGTTAAGTTAAAACAGAATGTTTTAATTGAGAAAATAAGTGCGAATGAAAATTCATTGAAGGATATTGAATTAGAAGAAGATAATTATGTTGATTTGGAGGATGTTGATTAAAATAGCTTGAAAAATTTTACCGTTAATTAAATCTGGCTTATTCAGTTGTTACTATTTACAGTCGATTTAATCTTTAAAAATAAGAAAATTCTTTAAATATAGCTGCAAAAATTTAATAAGAAATATCTAATTTATGGCTATTTCAACTATAATTTGTATAAATTTTTTCATGTAATGTCTTATTTTAAAAGGATTTATATTTTAAATTTAGCTATCAATAGTAACATTGAGTTAAATATATATTTAAAAAAAGTTAACATAAAGTATTGACAAAGTAGTTAATTTGTAGTAAAGTATATAGCCAATCAGGGGGAATTGATTTATGGATAGAGAATTAAAAGGATTGGTTATAGAGATTTTATCTATTGTATTACTTCTTATTATTGTCGTACCGATCTGTGTGAATGCTAGTAGTGAATATCGTTTTAAGAAAAGTGCTATATCGGTTGGAAACAAATCTAATGTAGATATTTCAAATAAAGGGGAATATAAAGAAATTAAAGTTACTAGTGGTGTAGATGAATCAGTAAAAATGAATCTCATTATGAAAATTAGTAAATTTAATGATGATTATTTGGTTTATTTGGATGACAATATCTATAATCTCAATGATTTAGAGTGTACTGAAGATGAAAATTATCAGTATTATAATTTGGGAGTTTATGAGATTGAAAAGCAAAGGACGTTTCGATTTAAGATTAAGGTAAAAGACAAATCGTATTATGATGAAACAATTAGTTATGGATTTTATACTGAAGGATTTATGTAAATGAATGACGATTATACGAAATATTTATCTGTTGATAATGGACATGGGATTTTAATTTCTAGGAATGATGCAAATCTTTTGGATAATTATCATATTGATTATTATAATTGTTCTAATTTGAAAGAGTTGATTCTCTTAATTAAAGAATATTTAGATGAAGATTATGATGAAGAATTAGAAAGTGTTTTGATGAATCTTAGTGAAGTTCATTATTATCAGGAAACGAATAAATAAGATTGGCAGGTGCTAATCTTTTTATTTTGGTGATGGTTAAAATGGATGTCAACTAGGGAATTAATTTTTAAATTTAACATATAATAAAGATGAAAATGCGAAAAAAAGCTAAAAAATGTTTCTTAAAACAGTGTCAATAGTTTTTGAAAATGTCTCAAAATAATTTAATCATTTGCGGGATTTTTTCTCAACTTTTAGATGCCTATGGCCGGCAAGGCCCTTCATTTCTTTTACGAAAAAGAAACGAAGCAAAGAAACCGGGGAATGATTAAGA
>CACXEZ010000043.1 GCA_902766815.1 uncultured Erysipelotrichaceae bacterium
CACTTTTAAGTAAAAAGTGAAAACTTTAATATCCTTATTTTTCAACGTTTATTAAATTTTGCTCAATTTCCTAGTCTGAACTGTAACGAAAATGTCATTTTTTCGTGTATTTTGTCTTTATTTTTGGTAAAAAGTTTGGTACAATGTACTTTGTAGGAAATAAAGGTGAGTATACATGGGAAAAGTAATTGCAATTGTGAATCAAAAAGGTGGAGTAGGCAAAACTACTACTAGTATTAATTTAGCTGCTTCTTTGGGAGTGTTGAATAAGAAAGTTTTATTGGTAGATTTGGATCCACAAGGCAATGCTACTACTGGTGTTGGTGTAGATAAGGGTGGAATCAATAATAGTATTTATGAAGTTTTAGTTATGAAATCAACTGTTGAGAAGGCTATTATTAAAACAAAGAGCAAGAATTTAAGTTTGATTCCAGCTTATTTGAATCTTGCTGGTGTTGATATGGAGCTTATTGAGTTAGAAAAAAAGTATCGCGCTGATGGAAAAACTTTTAATCGTGTTCTTAGGCTGAGAGATGAGCTTTCTAAGGTAAGGGATAAATTTGATTTTATTTTAATTGATTGTCCACCTTCTTTGGGTATTTTAACTACTAATGCTTTGGCTGCCGCTGATAGTGTTTTAATTCCTGTTCAATGTGAGTATTTTGCTTTGGAAGGGATTATGCAACTTATTAATACAATTATGCTTGCTCAAAAGAAAGTAAATCCAAACTTAGATATTGAAGGAGTTCTTTTAACTATGCTTACTACTAATACTAATTTAGGATTGGAAGTAGTTGATAGTATCAAAGGATTCTTTAAGGAAAGAGTATATGATACAATTATTCCTAGATTAATTCGATTGGCTGAGGCTCCATCTCATGGAAAACCTATTTTGGAGTATGAGCCTAAGAGTAGAGGCACTTTGGCATATTTAAATTTAGCTAAGGAGGTTATAGAAAAGAATGGAACAGAAAAAGAAAGCGTTGGGTAGGGGGCTAGAACAATTATTTAGTAGTGAAGTATTAGATTTTGATACTTTTGAGGATCGTATTATGGAGACTGCTGCGGAAGCTGATATTAAAGAGATTCCGGTTTCAGAAATTCGACCTAATCCTTATCAACCTAGAAGAACTTTTGATCAGGAAGCTTTAGATGAATTAGCTACTTCTATTAAGAATTATGGTGTATTTCAGCCAATTATTGTTAAGAAAAGTATTAAGGGATATGATTTGGTTGCTGGAGAACGTAGACTTCGTGCATCTAAATTGGCAGGTCTTGATACAATACCTGCTATTGTAAAAGATTTTGATGATGAGAAAATGCGTGAGATTGCATTGTTGGAAAATATTCAGAGAGAAAATTTAAGTTCAATAGAGCTTGCTTGGGCCTATAAAGGAATTATTGATAGTTTACATATTAGACAAGAGGATTTGGCAGCTAAAATTGGTAAGAGTAGGAGCCATGTTACTAATACATTAGGACTTCTTCGTCTTCCTGATGATGTACAGGATATGGTACGTGATAATAAAATTTCTATGGGACATGCTAGAGTTCTTAGTAAAATGGAAGATAATACAAAGGTTGAGAAATTAGCTAATCAAGTTGTTAAAGATAATATTAGTGTAAGAGATTTAGAGAATATTTCTAATAAAGATGATGTAATTAAAAGGGTACCTGTTGTAAGACAAACTAAGGTTAATGAGTATCAATATGTAGAGGATGAGCTTAGGGATATTTTAGGAACTAAGGTTAAAATAGAAAATAAGAAAATTGAGATATTTTTTGATTCTAAAGTGGATTTAACAAGAATTTTAGATATATTGAATGTAAAAGTAGATTAAGATTAGTAATAATCTTTTTTTCTTTTAATAACTTATTGTTATCAAATCCTCTTTTCTAAAAAGTATAATTTCTTGTAAATTTTAGGACATTGTTTTGAATTTATGGAATGATAAAATTATTTTTGCGACAAATTAGGAGTGAATGTTTATTTTAATATGTAAACATGTCGTA
This sequence comes from uncultured Erysipelotrichaceae bacterium, assembly GCA_902766815.1. The sequence goes on from CACXEZ010000043.1 coordinate 2,014, forward strand.
TTTTGTAGTTTGAAATGATTTGAAAAAAGTTAATCTTTTGAACTATAATATTGTTGTAGGAAATAGTAAGATGGAAGAGAGGTGTTAGGTGATGATCGGTAAGGTAAAGTGGTTCAATAACACAAAAGGATATGGTTTTATAGATCATACGTCTGGAGAAGATATTTTTGTTCATTATTCTGTGATAAAGCAAGATGGCTATAAAACTTTAGCAGAAGGTCAACTTGTTAATTTTGATCTTATTGAAACTCCCAAAGGTCTTCAAGCTGTTAATGTTGCAACAACTACAACAAATGCAAACAATTCGCAGACAACTAGTGTATCTTAATGGTATACTGGTTGTTTTACATGTTAGAATATACATAATATTAGTACTTCGATGATATTTCGTTTAATTTTTTGATTAGAGAATTAGCAAATTCTAGATTGTGCTTAAATATATTATCATGGCTATTATATTTTGTTCCGAAGGCGTTTTGACTTAATATAGGAAGAGTTAATATTTGATTATCTTTCATTATAATTCGAATGTTTATTTGATAACAACTATTTGAAAAGGTACCAATTGATTTTGAAGAATAACTATTTTTAGATTGATAAACTTGATTGTCTAATAAAATTTCATAGTTCTCTATATCTTCGGTTGAACATTTTGTGTTCTTTTCTTTTGTGTGAAATACAATTGTCTTTGAAGAATCAATAGAAATACCTGAACCAATAGAGTTAATTTGCTGATATTTTGGAATTATTCCACATAAATATGCTGTTTCTTTATTGATTTTTTTTCGCCTATAGTTGCTGTCGTTTATTGTATTGATATAATCATTTATTTTTTGATCACTTCCATTTATTTCTATTAAAATGTTATTTAATAATAATATTTTACTCATTAAATTATTTTTTATCATGGAACATGTTAGATTGTTGTAATAAAATGCACCATAGTTTTTGGTATTTATTATCCATAAATATTTATTTGTTGGTATTAGATAATATTCTTGATTGGTTAGCACTTCTTTTCCATAAAATACTGATAAATATGTTTCTTCTACTGGAATTAGTTTTGATATTAATTTAGCTTTTTCTTCATTTATGTCTGGGCATTTGTTTGTTATATAAGTTACTCTGTATTCTAGTGGTTCGGATGATAGTTTTGGTATAGGAAATAGGTTTTGGAAAGTAGCTGTAGTTTCTAGTAAAGCATTAAGGTTATCTTTTTCTTGTTTGATATTGTTATATTTTTCTTCAAAAGAATTTAATAAATCTTTCAACATATATTATCACCTATCTTTATTTTAATTTTATTTTAATCAATATTCTGCATAAAAGCAATAATAATTTTTAGATAAATTCTTTCTTTTTGTTTTTTATTGTGGTAAGATGTAGATAGGATCATAGAAGAGAAGAAGGTATGTGAATGAATGCTATTGTAAAGTTAGAACATGTTAGTAAATGTTTTGTGAAAGATCATTATATTATTAAAGATTTATCATTGGATGTTTATGAGGGGGAATTTTTAACTTTATTAGGTTCTTCTGGATGTGGTAAAACAACTGTTCTTAGAATGATATCAGGATTGGAACAAGTTACCAGTGGTAGGATATATATCGATGGTGTGGATGTTACGGATATGGATCCTACTAAGAGAGAAGTTAATACTATCTTTCAAAATTTTGCTTTATTTCCACATATGAGTGTTTGGAATAATGTTAGTTTTGGTTTGAAAATGAAGAAAGTTTCGAAAGGTGATATATATAAACGTGTAAAAAAAGTATTGAAATTGGTTAAATTGGAAGGTTTTGAAGATCGATTGCCAGGGCAGTTATCTGGTGGTCAGCAACAAAGGGTGGCAATTGCTCGTGGTATTGTGATGAACCCTAAAGTATTATTGTTGGATGAATCATTATGTTCTTTGGATTTAAAGTTAAAACGACAGATGCAGATAGAACTTAAGAAAATTCAGAAGAAGTTGGGGATTACTTTTATTTATGTTACTCATGATCAAGATGAAGCTCTTACTATGAGTGATAGAATTGTTATTATTGATAAGGGTATTATTCAGCAGATTGATACTCCTCAGAACATTTATAGAAATCCTAGAACAACATTTGTAGCTGATTTTATAGGGGAATCTAATATTATGTCTGGAGAAGTTATTTCTCTTAATGATAATGTTGTTACACTCAGAGTCGCGGATAGTATTTTTTTTACTATTGCTCGTGATCAATCTGATAAGATAGGTAAGAAGATTTTTGTTATGATAAGGCCTGAGAATATTCAGGTTTCTGTTAATTCAACTGAGTCAAATATTCGTGGAGTCATAAGAGATGTTGTTTATGATGGGGCTATTACTAAATTGTTTATTGATGTAGATGGTGAATTCAATTTAAAAGTAACGACAACTGGTAATATTAATTTATTGGAAAATCAAATTGTTTATTTGATAATTAGTCAAGATAGTATTGTTCCAATAAGGGGAAATAAATATGAAAAAAAATAATAACTTATTTAAATTTTTACTTTTAATTCCTACGGTTGTTTATTCTTTTTTATTGATTCTATTACCTTTGAGTTATATATTTTTCTTATCGTTTTGTCAGAATGATTCTTATGGTGGTATTATTTATCAATTCACTTTATCTAATTATTTGACTATTTTTCAAATTACTTATGTAAGAATACTTTTAAAGTCTTGTTTAATTGCTTTGATTGCTACATTTATTTGTATCTGTATTTCTTATCCTTTTGCTTTAATTTTACGAGAAAAGTCAGTCAAAATTAGAAATCTTATGACAAAATTGGTTATGGTGCCATTTCTAACTAATTCTTTGATTCGCACTTATGGTTGGATTGTGCTTTTAAGGAAGAATGGTGTAATTAATAGTGGACTTTTGAATTTTGGACTTATTGAGGAACCTGTTCAACTTATGTATAATAATTTTGGTATTATTATAGGTATGTCTTATACTCTTTTGCCTTTTATGATATTACCTGTTTGTAGTTCTGTATTTCGCATTGATCATAGTTTGATTGAAGCAGCACGTGATTTGGGCGCCAATCGTTTTCAAATATTTTATTATATTATAGTTCCTGAAACTATATCGGGAGTGTTTAATGGGTCTTTGATGGTTTTTATTCCAGCAATAGGTTATTTCTTTATTTCAGATATTCTTGGTGGAGGAAAGGTTATGATTATAGGAAATTTGATTAAGAATCAGTTCCTAACCGCTAGAAATTGGCCTTTTGGATCCGCTATATCGATTTTCTTGATTTTTGTTACATTCTTATTGGTAAAAATTTATCGTAGATTGGGCGG
>CACXEZ010000044.1 GCA_902766815.1 uncultured Erysipelotrichaceae bacterium
GAAGAAGTTACTGATATGGAACGTTCAATTAAAGGACAGGTTGTTTATTCAACTTTTGATGAACTTCCTGAACATCATGCTAAAGTTGCAGAAATGGTCATAGAAAGAGCCAAAAGATTAGTAGAGCAAGGAAAAGATGTTGTAATTTTATTAGATAGTATAACTCGTTTAGCTAGAGCATATAACTTAGTTGTTCCAGCATCTGGAAGAACACTTTCTGGAGGTATTGACCCTGCATCATTACATAAGCCTAAGAAATTCTTTGGTGCTGCTAGAAATATTGAATTTGGAGGAAGTTTAACAATTCTAGCTACTGCACTTACTGAAACTGGAAGCAGAATGGATGATGTAATTTTCGAAGAATTTAAGGGAACAGGAAATATGGAAGTTTTACTTGATAGAAGTTTGGCAGAAAAGCGTATATTCCCAGCAATAGACATCAAAAGATCAAATACAAGACGCGAAGATTTACTATTATCTAAAGAAGAACTTGAAGTTGCTACACTAATTAGAAAAGCAATGGGAAATATTCCTGCTGCAGAAAGTACTGAACAAATTTTAAAGGTAATAAAAGCTACTAAAAATAATGGTGAATTTCTTGAAAAAACAAAAAAAGCTTTGGAAAAATAATTATTATAAAGGACTAGGAGTTATTCCTAGTTTCTTTTATGAGAAAAGGAGAAAAAAATGAATAAAATAGAAGAACGAAATAATATAAAAACAGAAACTAACAGTGTTAATAATAAAAAAAGTAATAATGCTAACAAAGCCAAACTATTTGACTGGGGATGGTTTAAATTTTTAAAATGTACTTTAGGAATTTTTATTTGTTCCTTAGCAGTTAACTTATTTGTTGTTCCAAACAATTTATATACTGGAGGAACTCTTGGACTTTCACAATTAATAAGAACAGGAATAAATTCTACTATAAAATTAAATATTAATTTTGATATAAGTTCTATAATTTATTATTTAATTAATGTACCTCTTTTTTTGATTGCATATAAAAGAATAAGCAAAACCTTTTTTATAAGAACTTTATTTGCTGTCTCAATCAATTCTTTGTTTTTGATGGTTATACCTATTCCATCAGAACCTTTAATAAATGACATGCTATGTAATACCTTAATTGGCGGAATATTAGGTGGAATAGGTATTGGTATGGCTTTAAGTACAGGAAGCTCAACAGGGGGGACTGATATAATAGGAGTTGCTTTAAGTAGAAGAAATAACAATATTACAGTAGGTAATATTTCTCTTTTGTTTAATGTAATAGTTTATAGTATTTGCGGATTTAAGTATGGTATTCAGATTATGATATATTCGATAATATATGCAATTTTTGAAACAATAATGATAGACAAAACTCATATGCAAAATATATGCTCTGAAGTATTTGTTTTTACAAAAGAACATCCAAAAAAGATGATAGAATTTATTAATGTAGAGTTAAAACGAGGGGCTACATTTTGGGAAGCTATAGGTGGATATACAGAAACTAAAACATACATAATATATACTGTTTTAAACAAATATGAAAGAATGAGATTAGAAAGACATATGAAGGAATTTGACGAAAAGGCTTTTATGGTTGGTGATGATGGAGTAGAAATAAAAGGTTCATTTGAAAAATATTTAGTATAAATTAAATATATCAATTATAAGATTGACATAAACATAATTTTATGGTAAACTGTTTTTATTAAAATTTCATAATTCAATAGGAGGTTTACACAAATGAAAATATGTATACCAAAAATCAGAATTGTTCGGGAAAATCGGGAAAAGTATTCTACTATAGATATTGTTCCCAAAAAACTCAGAAGTTATCTAGTAGACATGAATCATTATTTTAATAATGTCAATGGAGATGTATGCAGAGGAAGGAATAAAGAAGTAGAACGAATTTTTAATTCTTTACTGAAGCCCCATAATTCAAATGTTTTATTGGTTGGAGATCATGGAGTAGGAAAAAAAGCTACTGTACAAATTGCAGTTTATAAAATTCTCAAAAACAAGTGCCCTAATGCTTTAAAAAATTATCATTTTATACGGTTTAACATAGAAAAAATGCTTATAGCGTTACAAAATGATAATGAAAACAGCATTGTAGAAATAATTAATTTTCTTTCTTCCTACACTAATATAGTAGTAGTGATTGACCAAATTCATTTAATGAGTTATTCTACGGTACTGACATACTACATAAAAAAATTGTTTAAGATGCATAATGTAGGGGTAATTGGAATTGCTACTCAGGAAGAATTTTCTAACTTATTTGAAAATCAAAATAAAATTTTATCTATGTTAGATATAATTCCAATTGAGGAGCCCAAGTCAGACAAGATATATCCTATGATAAAGCAATATCTTAAGAGTTATGAAAAGGCATACAATATTTCAATTCCTGAAGATATTGTTTGTTATATGGTCTCAGTATCAAGTGCATCCTCTACAAATATGTCTAATCCAGGTCTTGTTATGAACTTGATTGATAAATCAATTGTAGTAGCTGCTAGGAAAAAACATACTACCATCACAAGAGATGACGTAAATTATAACCTTAATTTTCGATATGATCTTTACAACAAGATTCCATATTTTCAAAAAAAACTTACAACATATCATGAAGCAGGTCACTTTGTTATTTATTATAAGAGTTCAGACAATATAACAACCTATAAAGTGACAGCGATTACCAATATACCTACAGAAGACTTTGCAGGTGCTAATCTGTTGGAGTATAATTCAGAGATGCATACATCTTTGAACCAAGAGTATTTTATGAACGATATTACTGTTGACTTAGGCGGCAGAGCAGCAGAAGAACTTATTTTACAGGAAAATGGTGTAAATGCAAGATATACAGCTGGAGCAGTTTCTGATTTGAAAAATGCAACAAGAACGGCAAGGGCAATTGTTACCGAATACGGTATGATTAAATCGTGTGGCGAAAACATGACATATTTTTGCGAGCATGATCTTTCAGACCTTATGCTTTTAAGCGAGGAACGAAAAAAAGATATTGACCGCGAAGTGCAAAACATAATAAAAATAGCTTATGAAAGGGCACAGAAAATTTTGACAGAAAATCGTGAGCTATTAGATGC
>CACXEZ010000045.1 GCA_902766815.1 uncultured Erysipelotrichaceae bacterium
TGGTTCGTTAGTCTAGAGGCCTATGACGTCTGCCTGTCACGCAGAAGATCACGGGTTCAAATCCCGTACGAACCGCCATTTTTTTGGTTCCATAGCTCAGTCGGTAGAGCAGAGGACTGAAAATCCTCGTGTCACTGGTTCGATTCCCGTTGGAACCACCATTAAAGAATATACTCAAACTAATTGAGTAATGATAGAAGGCGACTTGGAAAAGTCGTTTTTATATTTAAATATGTAAAGCAAAATTGCATAAAATAAAAAAGAAAACACGTATACTGAGTATTGATGTCAAAAGATTCTATCTAATTAATTGCTGAGTTAGGTAGATTTCATTTGTCACTTATATTATAGAATAAATAATAAGAATATGATTATAGTCATTCATTTTGTTAACCTCTTCAGTTCTGGTGAATTATAAAAATTTGAAAAAAATAAAAAAGTACTTACAAAAAGAAATAAATTGTGGTAAAATTAATTTCGTTGAGTAAAATTATACTAAGTTCAATTATGAATCAATGAGTAGCTATTATGCGTAAGTCCAATTGACAAGGACTTACGTATTTTTATACTCAAAATAGCTAAATAGGAGGAATTTGTATGAAAGGACAGAAAAAAACAAAATGGCAGAGGCACCTATAAAAAAATTATTTTGGAAAATGGGGTTGCCGATGATTATTTCGATGGTTTTACAAGCACTATATAATGTTGTTGATAGTGTATTTGTAACAAACATGGAAAGTGTGGGAGCTATTGCTAATCAAGCGCTAACAATTGCATTTCCTATACAGATTTTAATTATAGCAATTGGTGTTGGAACTGGCGTTGGATTGAATACATTACTATCTAAAAGTTTAGGAGAAAAAGATACAGAAAAAGTAAATAAAGTAGCAGGAAATGGTATTTTCTTGGGTGCTTGTATATATATTATTTTCCTATTGTTTGGGATATTTGGCTCAAGATGGTTTATTTCACTGTTTGCAAAAAACAATAGTGAAGTAATATCGATGGGGACAACATATTTACAAATCTGTTGTTGCCTATCATTGGGTTCGATAGGATATACTATTTATGAGAGATTATTACAATCAACAGGAAAAACTATGCTATCTACTATTGCACAAATTTCAGGAGCAATTACAAATATAATCTTAGACTATATTTTTATTTATCCACTAAATATGGGAGTCGCAGGAGCAGCATGGGCAACTATTATCGGCCAATTTGTATCGTTAATACTTGCTATGAGCTTTCACTATACTATGAATAAGGAGATAAATGGAAATATAAAATACATAAAACCTATATTTGGACTAATAAAAGAAATATACAAAATCGGAATATCAGCAGCACTTATGCAAACATTGCTTTCAGTAATGATGGCAGGTATGAATGCAATACTTGGAACATCTCAAGCAGATCCAACAATATTAGTAGGTTCATTTGGTATCTATTATAAAATTCAACAAATAGCATTATTTTCAGCATTTGGATTATCTAATACGATTATATCAATATTATCATTCAATTATGGAATGAAAGACAAAGATAGAATTGATGATTGTATTAAGTATGGAATAATAGATACATTTACTGTTACTTTAATCATTTCATTATTATTTGAATTGTTTGCTCATCCACTAGCCAGTTTATTTGGTCTATCGGGTGGTAGTACCAAAGAAATTATAGAAATATGTGCATTATCACTCAGAATTGCAAGCATAGGATATATATTCATGGGATTTTCCATAGCCGTACAAGGTATATTACAATCATTAGGATATGCATTAAAACCACTAATAATATCACTGCTAAGATTAGTAATTTTTGTATTTCCAATAGCATATCTATTTACTTTATCCGAAAATGTCTCCAGTATTGTTTGGCGGACATTCCCTATAGCAGAAGTTTTAACAGCAATAATTTCAATGCTTATTTTAAAAAAATCATATAGAGAAAAAATAAAAGTTTTAGAAGAGGGACCTATTTCAAAAAAATTAATTATATCTATTTCCCGTGAACATGGAACAAATGGCAAAGAAATAGCAAGATTAGTAGCAAATAAACTTAATATAAAATTTTTTGATAAAGAAGAAATAAAAGAATATGCATTAAGTCATTCATTAGTAAGCAGTGAAAACGATGATGAAATGTATAACTATTACTTATCATTAGACGCCAATAAAGATGCTATAATAAAACAAGCTGAAACCATAAAGGAAATAGCAAAAAATAATAATTGTGTAATTGTAGGTAGGGCATCAGATTATATTTTAAAAGATAATCCTAACTTAATTAAAGTATTCTTATATGCCCCATTAGAATATAGAATAAATAAAGTTAGACAAATTTATAAAGATAATTACAAAAATGCTAAAGATAATATAACGAAATCAGACAAGTCAAGATCTTCTTACTATGAAATTATTTCAAATCAAGTTTGGGGGAATAAAGAAAACTATGATTTGTGTCTTAATTGTGAAATGGGTAATGAGGAAGTAGCAAAAATAATTTGTGATTACATAAATGAGAAAATCAAAAAATAAAATTAATGATATTACAATATTAAAATTTCATGGGTTATCTTTATACATGTAAGAAACTAATGTTGCAATCGCACATAAAATATTGACACATCCACATTTTTTTGGGTGTGCTTTTGCTCTTGAGTTGTGATAAAAAATATTAGAAGTTCAAATAATAAAATATAAATAAAAAAAACTATAATCAAAAACAGTTGATATTGAAATTCCCTTCCAATTTAAGAATTGACAAATATCTGAAATAGTATATAATTAGAATAAGAGGTGGTTGAACATGATAGAATATGCAAATGATTCAGTAATTAGACTGTTAAAACAGTATGATATGCTTGCAAAAAGTTTAAATTATATTGATGATATTACTCAAAAAAATGATATCTGTAATCAAATGACCAAAATAATTAAGCAAGTGCTAGAAATAACAAATTCTATATATGAAGAAAAGTATAAAAAAGTAGCTAGTCGTTCAGTATATTTAATGGAGGATGAAAAGAATCGCTTGTTAGAATTAATTAATTTAATTAATGAAAGAATAGCGTATATTAACAATCAATTAACCAGCAATAAAGAGCTAACTGGTATATCTTTTGAAACGAATTCTGTCTTAGGAGAAGATAAGCTAGATGAATATAAAACCAACGTAAAAATAATTGAACGATATAAAAATAATATACGATTAGAAAGTGTTCTAAAAGATGAAATAAAGAACCTAGATGAAACTATTAAGAAAGCAAATAATAAAATAAATAATAATAAGAATTTAAATCGTCAATTAGAAGAAAAAATGATACGTATCGTCACAGGAGCATTAGAAAAACTTTCATTATTTGAATTAAAAGAAAGAGAAAAAGAAATAGATTTAGCTTATACAGAATTAGGCTATTCTTTAGAAAAAGCAAAAGAAAATGCCAAAATAGCTAGAAGAGATTGCGCAGAAGAAATAATTTTAGAGTGCGATAATATTTTAGCATCTACTACGCTAGATTATGAAAGATACCAAGAAAAAAAATTAATATTAAAATTAATATACTTATACAAAAATCCAATTAATAATTATGATGAACTACTAAATAAAAGAGAGGAAATCAATAATATCTTACTAAATATTACCAATAGTGAGTTATACTCTATCATTGGAAACGAATTAAATAAAGAATATTCCACCATAAAACTAGAATCTCAAGACATGGCAACTTTAAAAAGTCTAATGGAAGAAAGAGAAATTAAAACGCAAAAATTAAAAGAGGTAAAAGAAGAAAATAACAGCGATTCTATCAAGGGATTACTTGCAAACTTATTAGAAAATGAAAGAAAATATCAAGAACAATTAGAGAAAGAAAAAAGAAAAAAGGAACAAGAAAAACTAGAACAAGAAAAAATAGAGGAACAAAAGAAACTAGAAGAATTAGCAAAAAGACAAAAAGAATTAGAAGAAGAAAGAAATAAAGAAATTGAAAGAAGAACAAAGCAGTTACTAGATGAAAAGAAAAATCCCATATTAATAAACTCTAATGCAAAAGACACAAAAGATGAAAGAAAAAAAATAGATACTGAGTCAAGAAATCATTCTACAGCACTTCCAAAATCTCCCTTTATAACTTCCAAAGAAACAAGTATTAGATTTGAAAAAAAGGGCATAGAGACCAATAAAAATAACATACTGAAAGAAGAAACCAATACGAAAACAGAAAATATACATAGTAATAAAGTTTCAAAAAATGATAATAATACTCATATAGTATTTCCAAATAAAAATGACTTTTTTCAAAAAGAAAACAAAAATGAAAGAAGAGTAGAAGAAGGAATTCCTGTAATAAAAAATAACAACGTTATATCAGCGAAAAAAGTCGATAATAGCCATGATAGTAAAATATTTCCAGATATTCCACTAGAAAAGAAAGAAACAATATTTCCAGAAAAAAAAGCAAATGATTCATTCTTTGATGAAAATGAATTTAATGACCTAAGTAATCATATCGAAGGAAATAAGAAAGAAAGTTGGTTTTAGAATAAGAAGAGGTGAGAAATATGCAAGACTATACTAGCAGTAATAAAATAAAAGAAAATAAATATAAAATTTTAAGAATGAGTCTATTATTAGGATCTGATGAAAATAGAGAAGAAACATTAAATAATTTTGAAGATGCTGCTTGCGAAATTGATGCAATGAATGATGAAACTTATATAAAAGACCTAGAAGACAAATTTTATGATACTACAAATTTAGAGGAAGAAGAAAAAAAACTAACTATTTTAGTCGACTATATTGGAGGAAGAGTAGAACAAAGAATATCACTATTAACTGATTTTGCCAACGTAACAGGATATGACTTACAAGATTTACCTCCAATAAAGTATTATGATAAATTAGATGACTATAAAGAAAGACTAAAATATATTCGTGAATATTTAGATAACACAAATAAGTTAAATACTTTAAATGAAGAAGTAACAAGTGCCGATGAAAAACTAGAGAAAGCATACAAAAATAAAGCAATATCTGAAGAATTTAATCAAAGAAATGAAGAGATTCTTTTAAATAAGTTTCAACATATCATAAAATCATTAGATTACTTTAAAGATATCAATGAAGAGAATATACAAGGACGTTTAGCAGAAATAATATCATCCGTAGAAGAAAGTAAAAAATCTCTAGATATTTTCACAAAGTCATTTACAACTTTAGCAAATTCTGGAATAAGTTTAGAAGAAGAAGAGGAATATCATTCTTATGTGGTAAGTGCAGAAGAAGCTTATTATACTAACAAAGAAAAAGAATACATGCTTCGTCTTTATCAATCGCTAATTCACAAAGAAACAGAATATAATGCAATTATTTTAAAAAGAGAAAGTATCAACAATTTACTATATGAAAGATTAAATATAAGAAAAGACTTATCTATAAATGATACAGATATATTAATTAGTCTTTATGATTTATTAGAAAAACAATACGAGGATATCAAACATCAAAAAGAAAATATAGAAGATATAGACAATTTAAATGAACTAATCAGAGTAAAAAAAGAAGAAATGAATGAGTTAGAATTAGATAATCAAAAAGTTGAAATTTTAGCCTTACTAAGAGAATTTTGTATTATTGATACTTATTCTGATGTTTCCTCTGAAGATACAGAAACAATAGAAATTCCATTTAACCAAGAAGAAAGTTCTCATGAAACTTCTACAACAGATGATAGAACCATTGAAGAACCGGTCAAAGAACAAAAAGAAGAATTGCCTAGTGAAGTGGAATTACCAGAAGAACCAATCAATGATATATTTGAAGCATCAGAGAAAGAAGTACCAAAAGAAGAAGAAAAAAATGATGATGGATACACTGCTAACAATCAAGTAGTTAAAGTAGAAAATGCCACAAATATAGATCTAGATTTAGTTCACTCAAAAGCAAATAAAGTAATGAAGAGAGTGGGAGAAATGTTAGGAATCAAACAGAAAGAAGAACAAATTATCAGTGTTACAAACGAAATAGAAGAACAATTGCAAGAAGAAAATAATTCAAAAGAAGAAGAAAAAATATTTGTTCCATCCGAAAATCCATTATTCAACAATGATAACAATTCTGATAAAAAAGAAAATGAAACAATAACAGAACCATCTTCAGATGACGAAAACAATTTTTGGTTCCCAAGCGATACTCCTGACGCCTTAAATGAACTACCAGATTTAGAAATTCCTAATAATGTTGATAATAGTAATAATTTCTTTGCTAATAATAATATGCCTGATTTAAACTTTCCTGATTTGAAAATTGATTTTGGAAATACCAATACGGAGGCAGGAGAATGAATATAGAGATAAATAAAGTAATTACTTTAGGAAATAAAGAAAAGTATTTAGTCATTTCACATATTACCAGTAATAGTAAAGACTACTATTATATAGCAGAAATTGATGAGAATGGAAAAGATATTAAAGACAATTACAAAATTATGTTAAAAACAGAAAGTGAAGGAAAAATATTTTTAGATGAAGTAGTGGGAGAAGCTAATCTAAAAACAGTATTACCACTATTTGTGAAAAATGTGAAAGAACTTTAGAGAAATAATGGATATTATTTCTCTTTTTTGCTATAATGTATTAAGAAAAGAGGGATTACTATGAAAAAAGTAGTAATACTAGGTGGTGGAACGGGACAATCAACCTTACTACAAGGATTAAAACAGTTTCCCATTGATATTAGTGCCGTAGTTTCTGTGTGTGACGATGGGAGAAGCACAGGAAGACTTAGAGAAGAATTCAATACGTTTGCCGTAGGAGATATCAGAAAAGTAATTGTTTCTCTATCAGAAACCGAACCCTTATTCGAAGAATTGTTGAATTATCGATTTGAAACAACAAGTGATTTAAATGGACACACCGTGGGCAATCTTCTCCTAACAGCTCTATCTAACATTACGGGTAACATGCAAGAAGGAATAGAAACGATAGGAAAGGTATTAAAAATAAAGGGAAAAGTATTACCCTTCACCTTAGACAGTCCAACACTAATCGGAAAAATGGAAGATGGAAGCCTAATAAAAGGTGAACATCATATCACAGAAACCCCGTTAAAAATTGAAAGTGTATTCTATGAACACGAAGTAAAAGTAAATCCTAATGTATTAAAAGCAATTGAAGAATCTGATCTAATTATTTTAAGTATGGGTAGTCTATATACTAGTATCATTCCTGATCTTCTAAGCAAAGAAATAATTCAAACTCTAGATAAAAGCAAAGCCAAAATCATGTATGTTTGTAATATGATGACTCAACCAGGTGAAACAGATAACTTTAAAGTGAGTGATCACATACATGTATTAAATAATTACTTAGGAAATAAAAAGATAAGTGTAGTAATTGCAAACAATGGAGATATCCCTAACGAAATTTTAGAAAAATATGCAACAGAAGAACAAAAAGATAAAGTAATATTGGATAAAGAAAACTTATCCAATGTAAGACTAATCACTAGCAATTACGTTACAGTAAAGAATAATATTATCAGACATAAAGTAGATAAATTATCAGTAGACATTTATAATTACTTATTGGAAGATGGTGAATAAATATGTCATTTACTAGTACAGTCAAAAATGAAATAACAAGATTAGAAGGGAATAAACTAGAGTATATTGCTGAACTATCTTGCATTGTTAGAAATAACGCCGACATTACTACCGATATCATAATTACAGTAGAGAACAATGCAGTAGCCAGAAGAATCTTTAAATTAATAAAAAATATTTATGATGTAACACCGAGCATTACAGTAAGAAAAAGATACAATTTTAATCAAAATCTAAGTTATATTCTCAAAATTAAATCTAAAAAAGAAACAATTTTAGAAGACTTATCTATCGTAAGTGAAGGCGTTTTTCTAAATATTCCCAAAGAATATCTAATAAATGATGAGGAATGTTTAAGAGCATACCTAAGAGGATTATTTATTGCAACAGGCAGCATCAACGATCCAAAAACCTCTAGATATCACCTAGAATTTATTGTAAATGATATTGAATATGCAGAACACATATCAACATTATTAAATAAGTTTAATTTAAACAGCAAAATAATAAAGAGAGAAAAAAATTACATGATTTATATCAAAGAAGCCGAAAAAATTAGTGATTTTTTAAGAGTGATTAATGCTTATCAAGCAGTCCTATATTTTGAAGATATCAGAATCTATAGAGATCATAAAAACATGACAAATAGACTCAATAATTGTGAGCAAGCCAATATAGACAAGATTTTTTTAACAGCGTCAAAACAATTAAAAGATATTGAAATCTTAAAAAATTACGATATGATAGAGTTATTAGATGATAAATTAAGAGAAGTAATCACCTATAGAGAAAACTATCCAGAAAGTTCTCTTCAAGAATTAGCAGATATCATGAGTAGCGAACTTGGAATTACTATTACAAAATCAGGATTAAATCATCGATTTCGTAAAATAAAAGAAATAGTAAGTAAATTAGAAAAATAAAGCTTGTGAATCATAAAAAAATATGCTAAAATATGACATGAAAGCAATTATTAGTATTAAAAATAAAGAAGTAATTATTTAATGTATAGTAAAGAGAGTTAATGGCTGGTGAGAATTAACCATATTAAATAACGAATTACATATTTTTAGCTAATCGGATTCGTCCGTTATCAAATTAAGCAAAATATAAGGATGGTACCGTCTATTATGACTCCTTTAACGTACCATCCTTTTTATATTAAAAAGAAAGGATTGATTTAAATGACATTATTTGAAGAATTAAAATGGAGAGGATTAGTAAAAGATTTAGCAGGAGATGATATAGCTGATAAAATCAACAGTGGAAATATTACTTTCTATTGGGGAACAGACCCAACTGCAGATAGTTTACACTTAGGACACTATTCTTCATTAGTCACAGCAAAAAGACTTGCTGCATCAGGACATCACCCAATATTATTAGTAGGTGGTGCCACTGGATTAATTGGAGATCCAAGACCAACGGCAGAAAGAGAAATTATTGATAAAGATGTATTAAATAAGAATTTAGAAGGAATTAAAAACCAAGTAGATAAAATTTTTGAAGGAAAAGCAGAAATTGTCAATAACTACGATTGGTTTAAAGGATACGAGTTTATAGATTTTTTAAGAGATGTAGGAAAATATATTAACGTAAATTATATGTTAAATAAAGACATTATTAGAAGAAGACTAGAAACAGGCATTACCTATGCAGAATTCTCTTATACCCTAATACAGGGATACGACTTCTATAGATTATTTAAAGATAAAAACTGTATCTTACAAGCAGAAGGATCAGATCAATGGGGAAATATCACAACAGGGATAGATCTAATCAGGAAAATAACTGGTAAAGAAGCATATGGATTTACTATGCCACTAGTGCTAGATAAATATGGTAATAAATTTGGAAAGTCAGAAGGAAATGCTTTATGGCTGGATAAGAATAAAACCTCAAGTTACAAATTATACCAATACCTAATTAATGTAGATGATTCTATGGTCATTGATTATTTAAAAATATTTACTTTTCTAACTAAAGAAAGTATTGAAGAATTAGAAAAGAAAAATAAGGAACATCCAGAGCAAAGAGATGCTCATAAAGCTTTAGCAAGAGAAATTATCACAGACTTACACGGTAAAGAAGAATATGAAAATGCCGCCAAATTATCAGAAGTATTATTTACAGAAAATTTCAAAGAATTAAATAGTAATGAAATAGAAGAAATATTTACAGGAAACGAAATTAAAACAATAACAAGTACTACATTAACAGACTTACTAATAGAATTAGGAGCAGCCAAAAGCAAAAGAGAATCCCGTGAATTTATCATTGGTAACGCCGTAAAAGTAAATGGAGAAAAAATAACTGATTTAGAATATATATTAAACAATACAGACTTTATAGACAATAGTTATATTATTATAAAAAGAGGAAAGAAGAACTATTATGTTGGAAAGAAATGTTAAAGTAGGGGCTATTTATAAGCACTTTAAGGGCACATATCATAAAGTTTTAGCAATTGCTAGAGATTCAGAAACCCTAGAGGAAAAAATAGTATATAATCACTTGGATACAGAACAGTTATGGATAAGAGATAAAAAAGAATTCTTATCATTAGTAGATAAGAATAAATATCCCAATATAGAACAAAAATATAGATTTGAATTAGTAAGTAATGAAGAGCTAAAAAAATAGCTCTTTTTCAATTAAAAAAAGAGTATAAATTTATACTCTACTGTAGAATTCAATAATTAATGCTTCATTAATATCAGCATTTAATTCACTTCTTTCAGGTTTTCTTAAATAAGTTAATTCTTTCTTTCCTTCATCATAAGAAATATAATCAACTCTTCTAGTAGTCTTTTCTAATGATTCAGCTACTACTTTAAGATTCTTATCATCCTCTTTTAAGCTAACAACATCACCAATCTTAACACGATAAGATGGAATATCAACTTTTTTACCATTTACAGTAACGTGCCCATGATTAACAAGTTGTCTTGCCCCTCTTCTAGTAGTGGCAAATCCAGCACGATAAACTAAATTATCTAATCTACTTTCTAGTAAGAATAATAAGTTCTCACCATGTACACCTTTCATCTTACCAGATTCATCTACCAATCTTTTAAATTGTTTCTCACTAATTTGGTACATAAACCTTACTTTTTGCTTTTCAGTTAATTGTACAGAATAGTTAGAAGGTTTTCTTTTACGATCCATACCATGTTGACCTGGACCATAAGAACGTTTCTTACCTTTAGCAAATTCTGAACCACTCTCAAGAACAGAAAAGCCAACTCTTCTTGATTGCTTGTTATTTGGGCCTGTATATCTAGCCATTAATTCACTCTCCTTCTGCAAAAGGGGTAACTTCTTTTTATAGGGTGTTTGATTTCAACTTTCACTTAAGGCAGCAACTTTAAGTTACTTATATATAACACATTACAAAAAGATAGTTACTGCTGCCAAATGCATAAGTATTATATAATTTTTTATAACAAATAGTCAAGAAAAAATGCACAAGTTGTTAAAAAAAACTATCTTTTTGTTAATTGATAGGTTATTTTATGAAAAAAAAGTGGAAAATTGTTAAACAGTTGTAAACTTTGTAGAAAAATATTAATGTTATTGCTATACTGTAATTAAGAATAGAAAAGGGAAAACGATAGAAAGGAAGAACATTATGAAAAAACAAAAAAATATACTTACACGGCTAAGTAAAGTATTATTAGTATTTTTAATGGTATTTTCTCAAATGTATGCTCCAATAGAAGTATTAGCAGAGCAGTTAGAAAGTACAGAATCTACAGAAGAAAAAGATACTATTAAAAATACAGAACAATTAGAAAATGGTGAAGAAGTTACACAAGGAGAAGAAATAAAAACAACTAAAGAATACACATATACAGTAACAGTGAATGGAGAGGAAGTAGAAACATACACTGTAACAAATGATAATAAAGTAATAAAAATTCACCAAGAATATGATAAGGAAGAAGGAACATATAAATTTGAACATGATTTAGTAGACGAAGAAATTGATTTTACCAACAAATTATATGGAACTTATAGTATGACTTATCAAGTATTATCAAATGAAGATGAAGTATTAGAAACAAAAAAGATTACAATCAATTATATAGGAGATAACAGTGAAATATTAAATAATTTTACAAGTTCATCAGAAGTAATAGCAAACTATATTATAATGGATGGGAAAAATAAAAATTTAACAGTAGAAGAAGTATTAAGTAATTTTGATATCAAAGCACTAGAAGAGAAATATGATGCAAAATTAATAATTGAGGATAGTGATGGAATTGTCCAAACAGATACATCTGAAGTAACAAGTGACTCTAAAATTATACTAACAAATGGTATAGTAACAGAAGAATTCTCACTCTTAATTATAGGAGATTATAATGAAGACGGCATTCTAAATATAGAAGACTCTAAGTGGATTGTTGATAGCATACTAAAAGAAGAAGAAAGTATATTTTCAATTCTAGATGCAACCAATTCCGTTTATACAACCGGAATATGGAATGAAACAGAAGAAACAAAAGATACATTATCAAACAATTTAGTAAACAAAGTAGAAATTTACAATGGAGATGAATTAGAAGTAAAATATCATATTACTGGTTTTGAATATGATATTCTAAATGGCATAGAAGGAAAAATTAATTACAATAAAGAAATATTAGAGTTAGAAAGTGTAGATATTGAAAATATCTATGGAAATATCAATGAAGAAGGTAAATTTGCTTATTTACTTGAAAATTATAATTCTGAAGATATTTTAATGACAATAAAATTTAAAGCAATTAAAGCGGGTAAATCAAATATTTCAATTGACGAAATAATAGGATCAGTAAATGGAACAAAGGCAAATTTAGAAGATTCTGTATTTACTACTGTAACAGTAATAGAACTTGGTAAGGGTGGAGATGTTGCAGAAGAAGTGGAAAATCAGCCAGTTACAACATCTAATGTTGAAGTAATAAAGCCTATAACTACTTCCTACATAAAAACAATATCTCTATCATCAGATAGTTTTATCAAAACACTAGAAATAAAAGGCTATAATATTAAATTCGATTCAAATATTTATGAATATTCGTTAAAAGTAAAAAATAGTGTAAAATCACTAGACTTAACAGTAATATTAAATGATAGTAATGCAAGTTATACTGTAACGGGAAATGAAAACTTTAAAGTAGGAGAAAATACCATTAACATTGTAGTAACAGCAGAAGATGGAAGTACAAGTACCTATACACTTAAAGTAACACGTGAAAAAGCAAATAAAGAAGAAGAAAAAGAAAATGATGAAAAAAATTCTTCAAGAACAGTTATTATCATCTTAATTATCCTAGTAATTATTGGACTAATATATGTAATATTCAAAGATGATGAAGAAGAAAAAGAATCTAAGAAATAAAAAACAACAAAAGAGTACAGAAGGATAGTACTCTTTTAAAGTGCAGAAAATCAAGGAAATTAGAAAACGAAAAAAATAAATAAAAAAAATATTGCATTTTGTAAATCTTTCTGATATACTTGATTATAGTAAGGAGGAAAGATAAAAATGAATGAACAAAAAAACAATAATGGAAGGGGAATATTCTACGGAGTAATAGGTGTTGCAACATTAGTAGTTGCTATCATTGGCGCAACATTTGCATACTTTACTGCTACTGCTACTAATAACAATACAATTACTGGTAATGCTGCTACAATCAGTTTTACGCTTAATGTTAAAAAAGTTACAAAAGCTGATGCAGAACTTGGTGGTATGATACCAATGTCTAATTCAATGGTTGAAACTGCCGTACATGGAACTTATCCAGGAGCTGAAGGTGCAACTAAAACAGATAAAGAAGCTGCAACTGGTCATTACAGTTCAAGTAATATTTGTACTGATGACAACGGAAACGCAGTTTGCCAAGTATATAAAATTACAGTTCAAAACACTGGTTCTGCTAGTATGTTTATTGATGGATATGTTAGTTTAACTGGTGGCTCAGGTGATCCTGAAGATAATGGTAAAAATGCTCAAAATAAAACAACTATGAGATGGGCACAAGTATTCTGTACAGGTACGGATGATGCTCTAACTAGTTGTACTACTGCTGGTACTACTACTACTGCTGCTACAGGTATTACTGCATGGTCTGCTTTAGATGATGCTGGTACTACTAAAGACGGATTTTATGCTGCAGCTGTTAAAACTGGTAATGCTTTAGCTAGTGCAGGAGTTACTGGTACAGGTACTCTTAGTGGTAACAGCTATGATATAATCAATACTAACTATATTAGAATTAGTGATCATTCTGCATCTGCAACTAGATATACAAGAACAGAAGATATGACTTCTGCTTTAGTATTAAACCAAACATTAGCTCCATCTACTGGAAATACTACTTTAACTACTGCATCTGATAGCACTACTAGTGTAAGTTTACCTGATGCTAAGGTAATGTACATAGTTGTATGGTTATCAGAAAATGGTCATAATCAGTCTGTTGGTGCTGAAACAACTAATGCTGCTACAGCTGCTGCTAATTTCTTTCAAGGAACTGTTTCATTTAATTCAGCACAAGGTAGTGAGGTTACTGCTACATTCGGTGGATATGCTGCTGTTGCTTCAGACCAAACTACAACATCTTAGAATATATATGAATTATAGATGATAAAGAAGTTCTTCACGAATGAGTAGAACTTGAATAATAAAACAGATGTCATTTTGGCATCTGTTTTACATATGACTCTTAAAAAAGCAATCTTGTTGTATTGCTTTTTCTTTGTTGTTTTGATAAAATAGTACTATAAAGAATAGGGTGATACTATGAGAAATACTAATGGTAGTAAAAATAAATCTTATTACGTATTTTCAGGATGTATGATACTTTCTATCATGATTATAGGGGCTACTTATGCATACTTTACCGCTAGTGCTACAGATGAAAATACTGTAGCAGGCAATACTGCAACCGTTTCATTTGGCCTTTCTGTAGACAAAATAACTACTGTTGATATGGCCTTCGGTTTAATTCCAATGTATGATGATAGAGCCCCCGCAGCAGCAAATAGTATGTGCAAAGATGAGTTAAATAATCCTGTTTGTCAGATATATAAAATTACTGTTAAGGCTGATAGCAATACTGTCATGTTCTTAGATGGATATCTTACTTTTACAACCAAGGAAGGGGTAGATATTGCCTTTACCAGAGTTTATCCAATCATAGAAGAAGATGATAATAAAGACGATGAAACAGGAAATAATAGCAGCATCACCACCTTTAAAACTCCTGATGACTTTGATGTAGATTCGATGGTTGGTAATGGAGTTAGAAACAGTCCCTTAGATACAGTATTAAACCATGAAAAAGATAAAAACTGTTTATTTGTTATAAATGATAAAATAGGCGGATCTGGTAATGATGATCTGATAAATATCTATTATGTTATGGTATGGCTTCATGATACAGGATTAAATCAAGATAGTATTCAAGGAATGGAACTTGCCTATAGCGGAACTGTTACTTTTACAACAGCAGAAGGAAATGAAATAAGTGCGACATTTGACTAAAAAAATAATAGATAATATATATGACTTAGAATAGTTTCTAAGTCATTTTTAATAACAAATTAATTTGACAACACTAGGAATGGGTGCTATAATTTTATGTAGAATATGGAAGTGTCCATATGTGTAAGGAGGATGATTTTATGGAAACTGTACAAGCAGCAGTGGCAAATAGCATTGGAACCATGTTAGGACTAGCTTTTTTAGGTTTAGGCATTGGAATTGGCTTATTAGGTGGTCGTGTGGCTGAAGCGGTAGGAAGAAATCCGGAAACCAAAAATGATGTAGTACATTCAATTATGACAATTTTAATTATTACGTCAGTATTTTTATTATTTTTATTCCTATTTTGTTTCTTCTTATTATTCTATAATCCACTAATAGCTTAATAAAAAATGACAATATTATTTTTAATAGCAATTATCATAGTCATTATTCTTATTGTCTTAATGTTTATTATACTAAAAAATACCGTAAAAAAAATAAATTCTCAAACAAAATTATATTTTGTAGATAAAATACAAGAATATGACTATATGATAGATGATAAGTTAAATAAATTAAATGAGATAAATGAGAGCATTAAGGAAAAAGAATTAAAAAGAGAAGAGCAAGATACAAGCACGAATTCTAATCAATATGATTTTGATTATCAAATTATTGATTTACTAAACAAAACAGAATATCAAAATAAAAATATATTTGAATTAAACAAAGAAATTGATGAAAAATTTAAAATAGATTATGTTTCTTTGTTGAAAAACTTTTTAGAAAATAAAGAAGATAATGGTTCTTATCAATTTTACCTAGATTTAAAAAATAAATTTACAAGTCAAGAAGTTTACAAATTAAAATCAATGTTACCAGAAGAACAAGAGGAATACTTAAAAAAATTTCTAACTGATAAAGAATACAAAGTCTTTGAAGAATATAAAAAATTAGATTCGAAAGGTAACATTGATGGATTAATAGATTATATAAACGAATTAATGGATTCGAACAGCCCTTTTATTCTAGTATACGTAGGATCACAAAGTGAAAATTATGATTATCTATCAAAATATATTAAAACCGTTTATTCTAAGGATATTTACAGAGGAATTAAAATTATTTATCAAAAAAATATATATGATTATAGCTTAAATGAAAGGAATGTATAATATGGAAAATGGAGTAAAAGATAATATAGATAAAGTAGTAAAAAATATTAAAGAGAAGAAGAATATTTATGCTACAGGCAGAGTTACTAGAGTAAATAAATATAATATCGAAGTAAGTGGATTAAATGACATTTCCTTTTATGAAGCAATTGATGTAGACGGTAAAGCAAGTGGATATGTTATGGGAATATATCCTAATAAGGTTATTATTTCATTAATTGAAAAAACGGAAGAAATAGTACCTGGAGATTTGGTTTATGCGTTAAAAAAAGAATTCAAATGTAAATTTAGTGCAGATTCTATAGGAAAAGTAATAGACATATTTGGAAATGATTTAATAGCTGGTAAATCCTTCGAAAAAGTAATGGATGTACCTATCGAAAACCCAACAACTCCAATCATGGACAGAGCAGCCGTCACAAGAGAATTTTTAACTGGAATTACAGGAATTGATCTAATGTATCCAATAGGAAGAGGACAAAGACAATTAATTATTGGAGATAAAAAAACAGGAAAAACTCAAATCGCTCTAGATGCCATCGTGAATCAAAAAGGCAAAAAAATGATTTGTATTTATGTAGCATTAGGAAAGACCAAAAAAGAAGTAAAAGATATTTATTTTGAACTAACTAAAAGAGGAGCTGCTAGTTATACAATCGTTATTGCATCATTTAATGATGAACTACCTACTAGAACTTACTTAACTCCTTATGTAGCAACTTCTATTGCTGAAATCTTTATGATGCAAAAATATGATGTACTAGTTGTATTTGATGACTTAAAGAAACATGCTGATGTCTATCGTGAAATAAGCTTAACTAGTAAAAAGACACCAGGTAGAGATGCCTACCCATCAGACATTTTCTATACCCATTCTAGATTATTAGAAAAAGGTGCTCAACATATAGGTGGAGGTTCTATTACCATGCTTCCAATCGTTGAAACAAAAAGTTCTGATATAACAGATTATATTTCAACCAATATCATTTCTATTTGTGATGGACAGCTAGTATTATCATCCAAAAACTTTGCTCGTGGTGAAAAACCTGCAATCGATTATGGCCTTTCAGTATCAAGATTAGGTGGTAACGTACAAACAAATGATATGAAAAAGGTAGGAAGTAAGTTAAGAAGAGAATTATTATCTTACTTAGAAGTACGTTCGGTTTATGAACTAGCTAATATTGATGAAATGAGTAAAGAACTTCAAAAGAAGATGCAAAATGGAAAAATAATGATAAATAAATTAAAACAATATAAATTCAGTCCAAAAAGTAAAGAAGAAATGATAAAAGATTTTGAGTTCCTATTTGAAGAAAACAAAGAGGAAAAAGAAAAAAATTCGCCAGAAAAACAAACATCAACAACAGAAGAAAAAAAAGTAGAGGATAAAAAAGAAACTAATACTGATATATTTGGACCAGTCAAGAAAGATAAATAAGGGAAGAGGTGAGAAAATGGTAGTAGGCAAAATTATTTCAATTTTTGATATCAGCATTGAAGTAGTTTTAGAAAATAAGGAAGTGCAGGTTGGAGATATTCTACAATTAGAGGAAGATGCTAAATATCAATTTGAAGTAGTAGAAATAAGTAATACAACAGCAACATGTATCAGTTTAGGAAATACCAGAGGATTAAAAAAAGGATCATCAGTATCACTATCATCAAGAGGTATTCATGTTGAGTACTCTGACAAAGTATTAGGAAGAATATTTAATTCCTATGGTATTCCTATAGATAAGCAGGAATTAGATAGTGTTGAAAAAAGAAGAGTAGACCATCCGACTACATCATTACAAGAATTAAATATTGAATCGGAAATTTTATGGACAGGAATTAAAGTAATTGATTTCTTTGCTCCACTACAAAAAGGGGCTAAAATGGGACTATTAGGTGGAGCTGGTGTAGGAAAAACTGTACTAATTAAAGAAATTATTCATAATGTATATACATCTCAAAACTCAAATGCTGTATTCACAGGAATAGGAGAACGTTCACGTGAAGGACAAGAATTATATTCTGAAATGAAAGAATCAAACTTGTTAGATAAAATGTCCATGATATATGGTCAAATGGGTGACAACCCAGTATCTAGAAGTAAAGCAGTTTACACTGGTTTAACAACTGCCGAATATTTAAGAGATGAAAAAAAACAAGATGTACTTTTATTCATTGATAATATCTATCGTTTTATCCAAGCCAAAGCCGAAATCGCAACAGAATTAAAACAAATTCTGATTGGAAATGGATATCCTTCTGATATGGCCAGTGAAATGAGTAAAATAGAAGAAAGAATTAATTCCAACGAAAACGGCTCTATTACTTCAGTACAAGCAATTTACATACCAGCAGATGATTTAACAGATGAATCCGTACAAACAATCATGTCCTATATGGATGGGCAAATTGTTCTAGATAGAAAAGTTGCTGAATTAGGAATTTATCCAGCGATCAATGTATTTAATTCAAACAGTAAATTAGTAGACGTAGAAAAGATAGGAGAACGACACTACAATCTTGTAGAACAAGTATTAAAAACATTAACTAGATACAACGAATTAGAAGAAATTATTACCGTACTAGGAATCGAAGAATTATCAGAAGAAGACAAATTAATTTTCTATCGTGCAAGAAAAATTAGAAATTATTTCTCACAACCAATGTTTGTAGCCGAAGCCTACACAGGAATACCAGGCCAATTTGTAAAAATGGAAGATATATTAAACGATGTTGAAAATATCTTATCAGGAAAATATGATGAAATAGATGAGAGTAAATTCTTATTCATAGGTAAAGTAGAATGAACAATAAAGAGATGAAAGTAAGAATCTTCGATATGGAGCACGGTTTAGTCGAATATGAAAATGTTAAAACAATTCGTATTATCAGCAAAGATTATAACTTACTAATTATGAAAGATTATTTATCAGTAATAGGAGAAATAGTAGGAAGTATTGATATCAAAGGGGATAATGTAGATTTATCATATAAACAAATTAAAGCATTCTATATGAATAATAAAAATGTTTTTAATTTAATGATAGAGGAGTAATAATGACAAATAACGAAATCCAATCAGAATTAATTTATTTCTGTATAACGTCAATCCTATTCATGATAATAATTGCTATTGTTTTTAGAGTTTTCTGTAAAAAATTTAAATTCGATAACAAGAATATTGAATTATATGGATTACTATTAAATTTAAATACTCCCGCCTTAATCTCTATTTCTGCCATGACTGTATATTACTTATTTATTGTTTTCTGTACCATAAGCTTTCAAGGAATGAACATAATATATATAGCAATAATTTTACTTTTGGTCTTAATAAGTGATGCAGTAATTGATAATTTCAAAGCACTTCCTGTATCGATAACTCTATCCCTAATTAATTGTGGTGCTATTCAAATCATTTATCTTCTATATAATTACATTACTAAAGAGGAATTCTCTTATTTATTGCTAATTGTACTATTCTTAGTAATTATATTTGTCTTCCTATATGATACTTATAATTTATTTAGAAACATCAATAATGTAGTTATCAAAAATAAATATCTGAAAAACAAAAAATATACTTTATAGGAGGAACTCTATGGGAACTATCAAAAACGTTGTAAAAGTAATGAACTTTCACTCCCTATTAAGGGTAGATAAAGCTAGAAAAAAAGCTGAACACTATTTAAGTGTAGGAAATGAAATCACGGCCATATTAAGTGAAATTCTATATAATAAAAATATAGTGTTAGATAAAAATGCCCTAATACCAGATCCTAATAATCCCATTTTAGATATTTATATTGCAAACGACTATGGTTATTGCGGAGATTTCAATTCCAGTGTTAGAAGAGAAATATTAAAAAATTTTAGTAATGATAAAATTATTATTGGAAAGAAAATTGTCTATAAAGATGCCAGTACAGTAATGAAAATAGAAAAAGATAGTTTTGAAAAAAAATTTATCGAAATCCAGCATTATATAGAAAAATCATTATTAGATATGAGCTACAGTGAAATAAATATCTACTATAATCACTATTACAGCTCTACAACTTTCCAGTTTAAAAAAATAAAAGTATTTCCTATCGAATTCAGTGGTGAATATTACGAAGGAACAGATTTTGTAGCAGAAACAGATTTGCAAAAAATGCTAAAAAGCTTAGTATCTTTCTATATTTGCTATCAATTAAAAATGTGTGAATGTATCAGTGAAGCTGCTGAAAACTTAAATAGAAATCAAATTACAAGAAGTGCTTTAGATAGAATTGAAGAACAAGAAGCTGAACAAAGGAATGCTATGTTAAGAAAGAAAAATGAAGAAGCATGCTTTAAAAATGTAGAAAACTATAAAAAAGTAGCACAAGTCAATGAATCTGAATAACAACAAAATAACGGAAATAAAGATTATGTAATAAAGAAAACAATCAGTAAGGAGAGAATTATGTTAAATAGAAAAGGCCAAACATTAGTAGAATATGTACTTATTATTTCATTAGTAACAGTAGTAGCCATAGCCGCTGTTAGAATATTTGGAGGTTATCTCAAAGACTCCATTACCAAAATGAGCTGCTCTATGGTAGGAAAAGAATACGTAGAGTCTAAAACAGTTGGTAAAGGATACTGTGCTGGAGATGAAGACAGGGTATTTGAATAAATTTTCTTATTCTAAAAAATATCGATAATATTTACTAAATAAAAAGCTGGTGCTATAATACCAATTAGTAAGTTTAATAACTTAGTACTAAATAAATCTCATCTAAAAATCAGATGAGATTTATTTATAATTAGTAAAAGGGAATCTTATGGTTCTTCGAAATTGAGGGGACCTAAGTAAAAATTAGTTCAAAATTTTTGAACTAATTTTTTTTGACGCAAAATAAAAAGACATTGACACACAACTATGATACAATGTTTATAGAATCAAAAAAATACAAAGTACGAGGTGCTGTCAATGTCTATAACTAATTCTATCTTAAAATTATTAAATATGGAAGATAAAAACTTAAATTTTAATGAAAATTTTTTAGAAGAACGTCAAATTAAAGGTAAAAGATGTCTAGTCATATTAGGATATTTAAAAAATGATTTTGAGTATTGTCCTTGTTGTGGCTGTTTAAATGAAAATAGTATTATAAAGAAAGGTATTAGAAAATCTTTAATAAAAGTGAATAAACATGCTGAATTAACTACATATTTAGAATTAAAAAAACAGAGATATCAATGTAAAAATTGTCATAGAAAATTTTATGCTACTACTCCTAAAGTTGCTTACAGATGTCATATTAGTGAACAAGTAAAATTAGCTATTTTTGTTATGGCTAAAGAAGTAATTTCTAAAAGTTTTATTGCAAGATTATATAACGTTTCTGATAATACTGTACAGAATGTTTTTGATAAATCTCTTGAAAAAAATACGGTTTATAAAGATTTTTTGCCGAAAGCAATATGTATTGATGAGTTTACATTTATGAAAAAAACATTTGCTTTTAATATATGTAATGCTAAAAATGGTAAAACAATTGATTTAGTAGAAGATAGAACCACAAATAATTTGGATAAATATTTTGCTCATTTTACTGAAAAAGCTAGAAAAAGAGTTAAGTTTGTAGTTATGGATATGTATAGTCCTTATATAGAATTGATAAAGAAATGATTTCCCAATGCAAAAATTATTATAGATTTATTTCATATTGTACAACTACTTACCAAAAGATTAAATAAAACTAGAATTAATGCAATGAATGAAAATAAAGATGACAAGAATAAATTTAAAAGATATTGGAGATTAGTATTAAAATCAAGATTTGATTTAGATACAAGTTCCTGGAAAAAGTTTAGATGTTTCAAAGAATTAATGACTGAAACTGACGTGATAGATTATTTATTGAGCAAAGATAAAATATTAGAGAACTCTTATGATTTATATCAAGACATATTATATTACTTACAACATAGAGATTATGAATCATTCAATAGAGTTATTAATGGACAATATGATAATATTTCAAAAGAGATGGAAATCACTTTGAAAACTTTTAGAAAATATTCAGAATATATAGAAAATACTTTAAACTATTCATATAATAATGGTGTTATGGAAAGAAATAATAATACTTGTAAACTCATGAAACGAATATCCTTTGGTTATAAAAATTTTAGGAATATGAAAGCAAGATTAATGATTATTACAAATATTTTTAGAAAGCAAAAAAGAGAGTACCATACAAAGTATAGTACTCCACAATTGGCATAATTATTTTTTATCAGGTCCCCTCAATTTCGAAGAACCAATCTTATAATGAGAAAAGACTATGACATGATAAAAGAGAAATTTGGAGAGCATATGGCAAAACTATGTAGAAGATTATTTCCTACTTTACTAGAACAAGAAGGAATTCTATATAACCTAATAATATCAAATTTTGCCCCTAGCGATAATTTATATCAAGATATTATTACGAGTGATAAAGAAATAGAATTCAAAAATTATATTTATAGTCTAATTGATATAAAAGAAGAAAAAATCATAACAAATAAAACCGTAAAAGAATTAATGAGTGATGCTGGATATGATATTTATGAGTGTCATACAGAAGAAGATATTCAAACCTTCAGGAAGTATTATAAATCTAGCGAAGAGTTATGTACCTTTCATGGTGGAAGGTTAAATATGCACTATGTCTTTTTTGCAGTAAAGAAAAATGTAAATGATATAAGAAGAGAAAATTTTGAAAATCCAGAAAGACAAGATGAGTATGGAACATCAGTTATTAGTATTCAATTCTATAAAGGTGCCATCAATACACTATCTATAAAAAATCGATATAATCATCGAGTAAAAAATCCAGACGCAACATTCTCTAATAACTTAGAAAATATTATACCAGGTCTAACTTATGCTTTTGAAAACGAATATAATTTAAATATTAATAAACCAACAAATGAAATTTTGGAATTAGATAAGTATATGTTAGCAAATGGTAAGTATTATAAGTATAATCTTGAAATCAATAATATATATTACTGTCCTAATAATATTATTATAGACAATGGAAAAGTAATAGAATATGATCATAGTAGGTATATCTTAATAGATTATTTCTTATTAGATCTACAAGAAAAAGAAATAATGATATATGATGATTTTCTTATAGAAGATTCGTTTATAAATGAATTTAAAAATATTAAAAAAATAGAAGTAATAAAGGAGGTTAAAAATAAAATCATAACCATAACCTGCCTAGGATTAGAAAAAATAATCATTGAAATAGATAAATTTGGAAACATAATAGGATTAAAAGATACTAATATAACAGTAGCAGAAGATTATTATCTAAGCTTCAATGAATCATTAAAAACACTAGAACTGCCAAACCTGAAAATAGCAAGAAATTATTTTTTAAGTGATAATATCTTTCTTAGCAAAGTAGAAATGTTAAACCTAGTAGAAATTGGTGATAATTTCTTAGCCAACAATAAAACGATAAAAAAAATATCTCTTCCG
Organism: uncultured Erysipelotrichaceae bacterium; assembly: GCA_902766815.1. The sequence goes on from CACXEZ010000045.1 coordinate 23,817, forward strand.
AACGTAACCACAATATCTGATAACTTTTTATCAGAAAACGAGAAAATAGAAGAAATAAACGTTCCTAAATTAGAAAAAATAGGTCATAATTTTTTACGGAAGAACAAAAAATTAAAAAAATAGAACTATGGAAGACAATAACAGTAGCGGATTGCTTTTTATTAGAAAATGAAATATTAGAAATCATAAAGTGTCCGCAATTAGAGGAGTCTGGAAATTGGTTTCTTGATAACAATAAACGACTAAAAGAAACAGATTTTACCAATTTAATATGTTTTGGATTTAATTTCTTAAACCTTAACTACAGTGAAGAAAGAAAACAATTAGTAAAATCTATCATCAAAGAAAAATAATAGAAAAAACTAAAGTAATTGTTTTATAATTATCTTCAGTTAAATTTATTTACTAAACAAAAATTAGATGTTATAATTTCATACAGTAAAGGAAGTGCAAGCTATGGATTACATAAAGGGAAGTTATGTCAAAGAAATTTATGCCAATAAAGATACTGGTTACATAGTAGGTGTATTAAAATTAAAAGAAACAAATCTAGAAATAACAACATCTACCGTCTATTTTACTGGTAATTTCTATAATTTGAGGTATCACAATAGTTATACCATGTATGGTAAAATAATTAACCATCCCAAATATGGATCACAATTTCAAGTGAACAGTTACGAATTATTATTACCAACCAAAGAGGAAGAACTAATTGAATTTCTATCCAGTGACATTTTTCCGATCGGTGAAAAAACAGCTACCAAAATTGTAGAAGTTTTTAAAGAAGAAACCCTAACAATCATTTTAGATGAGCCATCAAAATTAGAAGTAATACCAAGGCTTCCTAAAGCCAGGATCGAAAAAATTCATAACGTTTTAAAAGAATATCAGCACTCAAGTAAAGTTGTAATGGATTTAACTAGCTTAGGATTCAGTAATAAAAATGCTCTATCCATAGTAAACAAATATCAGAAAAAAACTATGGATAAAATTACAAATAATATCTATGAACTAATTGAAGAGATGAAATTTAACTTTTTAGATATTGATGAAATAGCAATCAACTCAGGAATTGATAAAGATGATGATAGGAGAATTCAAGCCTTAATTATACATGTAATAAATGAATCAACCTTTGAAACCGGAGATACCTATATGGGTATTGATGAAATACTACATAATATTAAAAACTATCATCATACTATAAATGAAGAAGAATTAGAATATAACATATCAAAATTAAATGAATCTCATAAAATTGTAATAGAAGATAAAAAATATTACTTAAAAGAATTTTATGAAGCTGAAAGATATATTACAGATAAATTATGCTTTTTAAATGATATGACAAAAGTAAAACCGGCCAAATTAGAAGATCGAATTAAAGAATTAGAAAAAAATAATGGAATTACTTATGATAAAATTCAAAAAAATGCTATAAAAAAAGCCATTACCAATAATGTTACCATAATTACAGGAGGACCAGGAACAGGAAAAACTACCATCATAAAAGCAATTGTAACATTATTAAAAGAATTATTTCAAGCAAAACAAGATGATATTGCACTACTTGCTCCAACCGGAAGAGCAGCAAAAAAATTAATGGAAACAACAGGACTTCCTTCATTCACTGTTCACCGCTATCTAGGTTGGGACAAAGATAATAATAATTTCTCCGTGAATGAATGGAATCCCAATAAAGAAAAATTTATTATTGTAGATGAAGTAAGTATGCTAGATACCATTTTAATGGCATCACTACTAAAAGGAATCAAAAGAGATGTAAAATTAATACTAGTAGGAGATTATTATCAATTACCCAGTGTCAGTCAAGGACAAGTGCTAAAAGATTTAATCGATTCAGAAGTAATTGATGTCGTAAAATTAAATTGCCTATATCGACAAAATGAAGATTCTTATATTCCTATCCTAGCAAGTGAAATAAAAGAAAAAGATTTAAGTGAAGGCTTTATAACCAAAAAAGATGATTACAATTTTCTACTGAGTGATAACACCAAAGTAATTCCGACCATATTATCAATAGTATCTTCAGCATTAGAAAAAGGATATACAGACAAAGATATTCAAATATTAGCTCCAATGTACAAAAGTATCAATGGCATCGACAACTTAAATATTCATCTTCAGAATTTATTCAATCCTAAAAGTCCTGAAAAAAATGAAATAAATTTATCAGAAGTAACTTATAGAGTAGGAGATAAAGTATTACAACTAATTAACGACACAGAAGCTAATGTCTATAACGGAGATTTAGGATATATTACTGATATCATTGATGGAAAAAGAAGTACTAGCAAAAAAACTGAAATGATAGTAAATTATGATGGAACTTATGTAACTTATACTCCTGATAAATATATAAATATTAAACATGGTTATGCCATTAGTATTCATAAAGCACAAGGTAGTGAATTTCCATTAGTAATCATGCCAATTATCAATAATTTTAACAGAATGCTTTATAACAAATTAATCTATACTGGAGTAACAAGAGCAAAAAAAGCTCTCATCATAGTAGGGGATCCAAATTGCTTTATTCAAGGAATTAAAAATGATTATGTAGAAAATAGACATACAACTTTAAAAGACTTCATCCTAAAAAAATATAACTATAAATAAGGTATAAAACAAAGAAATTATTCCATACTAACAATGGATACATTTTAAGTATCTATCATAGATTCTAAAGGAGTGATGAAGTATGAATATGAAGAAAAATATGGCTTTAGTAGCTATGGGTGTTGGTGGTACATTATTATACCAACAAATGAAAAATGGAAATGTAAAA
>CACXEZ010000046.1 GCA_902766815.1 uncultured Erysipelotrichaceae bacterium
AAATTAAATTAGGTAGTTCTTTTTTCTTATTTTCTATCTGGAAGATAGATGTGAATTCATCTAGGCTATCTAGTTTTTTACTTGTGTGTAGTGTCATTAAAACTTCACCTTTTTTTACTTGATCACCTACTTGTTTATTTAAGATAATACCAGCCCCATAGTCTAGTTTATCTTCAAGAGATTCTCTTCCTGCTCCTAAATGTACAGATAATTTTCCTAAGGTTCTAGCATCAATTTTATTTATATACCCAGACATGTTACTTTTTACTTCATAAGTATATCTACTTTTTGGTAAGAAGATTAAATTTCCTCCTTGAGATCTTACAAATTCTCTAAATTTTTTGTAAGCAGCACCATTTTCTAGATTTTTTAGTACTTTTTCTTTAGCTTCTTCATAGGAAATATCAAGTCCTAGACTAACCATATAACTGGAAAGTTCAATACATAAATCTTTTAGTGGACCTTCTTTTTTATTTTTTAATATATCTATTGCTTCTTCTACTTCTAAAGAGTTTCCTATGTTATTGCCTAGAGGAATATCCATGTTGGTAAGTAAGCATACTACTCTCATGTTATAAGCAATACCTATTTTTATCATTAATTTTGCTAGTTCTTTTGCGGATTTTTTTGTTTTGATTAATGCTCCACTTCCTACTTTTACATCGATGACTAAATTTTTAGAGCCACTAGCAATTTTTTTGCTCATGATAGAAGATGCAATCAAAGCGTTTGATTCTACTGTTCCAGTTACATCTCTTAAAGCATATATTTTTTTATCAGCTGGTACTAGGTTTGCAGTTTGGCTTACGATAGATATTCCTACTTTTTTTACGTTTTCTAGGAATTTCTCTTCTGTTAAATTGACATGGAATTTGGGAATGGATTCTAATTTGTCGATGGTACCTCCTGTATGTCCTAATCCTCTTCCGCTCATTTTAGCGACTTTACAGCCACAAGATGCAACGATTGGTCCAACAATCATAGTCGTTTTATCTCCTACACCACCAGTAGAATGTTTATCAACAACATGTTCTATACTACTTAAGTCTAATTTTTCACCACTTTCTAACATATATTTTGTTAGGGTAATAATCTCATGTTCTGTCATTCCTTTTAAGACAATAGCCATTAATAGACTACTCATTTGATAGTCCGGGATATTTCCTTTTACATAGTCATCTATGATGTATTTAATTTCTTCTTCTTTTAGAATTTTTCCTAATCTTTTTTTGTTAATTATTTCTAATATGTCCATAGTATCTCTCCTTATTCTTCTTTTGTATCGTTTACTTCTTTATAATTTGAATGAAATAAATCTTTTTCTGTATCTTCATCTATAGATACTTTAGTAATGTCTGGTAATTCTTCTTTTGTTGATAGACCAAAGTAATCTAGGAAATCATCGGTTATTTTATATAATATTGGATGCCCTGGAGCGTCGGATCTTCCTGATTCTTTGATTAATCCTTTTGCTAATAATTTTCTTAATACAAAGATGGAGTCTACTCCTCTCATTTCATCAATTTGATTTCTGGTGATGGGTTCATTATAAGCAATGATTGCTAGAACTTCTAAAGCTGCTTGAGATAAAACATGGGTTGTAGGACTTTCTAGTAATTTTTGATAATATTCTTTGTGTTCTTGTTTTGTTGTTAGTTTGAAAGTATTTCCTAAATAATTAAGTCTTAATCCTCTGGAATCGTTTTCATAACTTACTTTTAGTTTATATACTAGTTGCTTTGCTTCTTCTTCTTCTAGGGATAAAATAGACATTACTTCTTTTAAAGTAAGTCCGTTATCCCCTTGGACAAAAAGTAATCCTTCTAATATTCCTTCCATCATTGTGCACATCCTTCTATTGTTATTTTTGAAAAATTATTCTCTTGTATTAGTATTATATTTTCTTCTTTGGCTAATTCTAAGATGGCTAAAAAAGTCACAATAATATAACTTTTGTTGTAATACTCAAATAATTCTGTAAATTCTATTTTCTTTTGAGAAAATAGTTTTTTTCTTATATCTTCTTTTCTAATTTTTACGCTATATTCTTTATTAGTGATTTTTGTATGAATTGGCTTTTCCATGTTTTTTCTGTTTAAAAATTCTATGAATGCATTCATTAAATCATCTACTGTTGTATCTGTATCATTGATGAATTTTTGGTTCATGATTTCGTTTAGTTTGGTCGGAGCTTTTGTATAAATTGTTCTTCTATCTAATTCTAATTTTTTGAAATCTTTGGTAATACATTTGTATTTTTCGTATTCTATTAATTTTTGAATTAATGTTTCTCTGGTTTCTTCTTCTTCTACTTCCTCTTCTTCTTTTTCTGGTGTTGGAAGTAAAGATTTAGATTTTATTTCCATTAGATTTGCGGCCATGACTAAATATTCAGAAGCAATGTCAATATTTAATTTTTCCCATTGATGAATATAATTTAAGTATTGATTGGTAATCTCACAAATGTTGATGTCATAGATATCAATATTTGACTCACGTACTAAATGTAAGAGTAAATCTAATGGTCCTTCAAAATCATCTATTTTAATTATGTATTCCATCTTATCACTGCCATTCTTCTATTCATGATTATATCATAAACTTTATTTTTTGAAAATGAAATCTATTATTTTTGTTTTTTAAAATAGAAAAAATTCTTGATTTTGTCAAGAATTTTATAGATTGCTTAATTTTTCTTTTATGATATTACTGATTTCTTTCATATCATATTTTCCTTTTACTTTAGGGGTTACGCCTTTCATAATAAGCCCCATCTGTTTGGGAGAGGTAGGATTTACTTCTTTGAAGACTTCATCAATGATAGCCATTACTTCCTCTTCTGTTAATTGTTTTGGCATGTATGCTTTTAAAATAGTAATTTCATCTGTATATTGTTTTACTAGGTCATCTCTTCCAGCACGAGTAAATTCTTCTACTGAATCATTACGCATTTTAATTTGTTTTTCGATAACATCAATTGCTTCTTCGTCAGATAGTTCATGTTTTGAATTGATTTTAGCTATTTGAAGGGCGCTTTTTACCATACGGATTACATTTAATTTTTCTTTATCTTGGTTTTTCATTGCTGTTTTTACATCTTCATTGATTTGTTCTACTAAACTCATATCCACACGCTTCCTTTTCTATTAAGCAGCATATTTTTTACTATTGCTTCTACTATAGTTATTATTTTTTCTGCTATTTCTTCTTGAGTTGATTGTATTTTTTTTCTTCTCTTCTCTTCTTCTAACTCCAGGTTTTTTATATTCTTTTTTTTCTCTAACTGCTGAAAGGGTTGGAGCTGATTGTGTTCTAAGTATTCTAAGAGCACCATCAATATTATTATTCTTAACGTTTACTGACATTTTCTATCCCTCCCTTCCACATTCGTTATCAATTATAACATCAATTTTTAAAATAAACAATAATTTTTTTTGTTTTATTATACTTTTTTGTTAAAGTAAACTAAAAGTAAAAAAAGAACTTCAAAAAAATTCTTTTTTTACTTTATTTTTGATTCATGACAAATTATTATTAGTATCTTTTGGTGATGTGGTTTTATGAATCGTACTTTCTATTAGTATTTGTAATTCTAAATTGGTGACTTGAATCTTTTTTTCTTTTAAGATTTGGCCTAGATCAGTAACCATTTTCTGTATTTTTTCTTCTTTTGTTAAATTAGGATATAACTCTTCTATTTCATGATATACCATCTCAGCTTCTTCTTTTTCTAACTTATGTTGATAGTATTGCTTTAGTGTGTTTTTGATGTTGACTCCTATATAGGACAATATTCCGGTTATAGCTGTAGCAATGATATGAAACCCATAATCTGTCACGAAATTTGTTATGATATTCATACCCATCCTCCAATATATTGTATTTTGATTTTACTTTATCGGATATAGAAAAAGTCTAAGAAATTATTTTTTCTTAAACTTTATTTATTCTTTTATATTAGAAGTACAATTGGCATCTGCGTAAAGATACCCTGAGTAGGATTTTCCTTCGTAAGAACCTCCTGATATGCTGTTATCAATCCAAATATAAACATCATATTGTTTTTCAATGTAAGCTAGCGTTATTGTTGCTAATGAAATATCGCTGTTACTTTGTTGAATAATGCCACTAGCAACTTCTTCCGAACCATCATATATCACATACCGAAAAGCTCTGCTAGCAGACTGTTCTGAGGCAAGGGGAATATCTGATCCTTCATTGGTATGTAAATAAATAGTTGCTTCTGTATAATTAATATTATTTACGTCTTTATATAGAGTAATTTGTGAATGAACTCCTTCAAGATAACTTGATGAGGTGGATAAATTTGCATTGGTTATATTTGTTTCATAATATATTGCTCCAAAGCAACCTGGTGTTCCGGTCATACTTCCATCATCAGGAGATGCTATAGATAGAAATGCATAAGTTGAAGATACTACGGTCATGGCATACACAATAAGAGCTAAAACAAATATTATTATTCTTTTTTTCTTGGGTAGGTGTTTTTGTTTATTAGTAGACATTTTTATCCACTTCCTTACTCTTCTATTTCTTTTTTATTGTAGCAAAAAACGATAAAGAAGTCAATTTCTTTATCGCTAGTTTATCTCTTTTACTTTTTTTAATAAATTATATTCATCAATACTAATTCTATTTAATATACTAGCATTGTTTAAATCTATTGTTGTTAAGTTACTTATTCCCAGTTTTGTACAAATACCTTTTAATATTTTATTTTCTTCTAATGTATACCCATTCATTAATTTAGCATGAATGTCATCATTTAAAATATAATAATTTTTTATAATGTTTTCTGTATTACTATCTTCAAAGATGATACTTGCGTTTTCACCATGAATATAGAAATTTCTTTTATCCTGATAATTTAATAATTGTTCTGGAGTTAATGTATCTTCAGCTTTTATTTTCTCTTTTTTTCTATATGGTTTTATCTTTGAAAAGTTCAAGCTAGGTATTATTATTTTTGGTAAAGTTATTTCTTTTGATGTTTTGTTATTTAAAATATAATGACCTATATACGTTAAGGATATTATAATTAAATATAGGATAAAAATTATAAAACTTAAATCAATGAAATTTACAGCATTTTTAACATCCATAATATAGAAATTATTAAATTTATTTCCTAACACAACAGATGATATTGCTCCTAAGATAATAATTAGAAGTGTGAATAATGAATAATTTAAAATTTTATATACTAATCTAAGGGAACGATTCATGGTATATAGAACGATCATATTAGTGGTAATTAATAGTATCAAGTAACTTTTTACATCTAAGAATTTTAATTTGAAGATACTATTAATTACATCGTTCAAGTAAGAATAACTTAATATGGTAAATAATAGATAAATTCCTAATAGAGTTAGAATTCTTATGGGCGTGGTTTTTTTATCTTTTAAATATATTCTTGCTATCATTAGAAATAATATATTTAATGTAAGATAGCATATGTTGATTCCCATGGTTGTCCCCCTTTCTTATTAATTAGAATAAATTTTTAACATTTTTTTAAACATATTAAATGTTTCTGTTGAATATTTGGTGATTAATCTATATTCTAGGTCTTTGTCAATTGTAATGGTATTATTTTGATTATGTTCCTTGATTTCATGCAACATTTTATTAAAAATACGATAATCATTTAAGGTATAGTTATTTGTTTCTTCTTTTTCTTCACGAATTATTGGAAGATCGTTGTTTAAGATTTTTTCAAATATCATATCATTAGTTAAAGGAACTGGTATTATAGTTTCTTGTTTTTTAGGTATGAAATCATTTAAAATAAAATCATTGGTTTTTTCGGCTGATACTACATTCATGTTAGGTATTGGTTCTGGTTTAATTTGTTCTGTATTTATTACTATATTATTGTTTGGAATCATAGTATACGGTTCAACTATTGGTGTTGGGACTTTATTTATATTATTATTTATTAGTGTTACAGGAATAAATTTGTTTTCTGGAGTCGTTGTTGTTTCTATAAATTCTTTTTGTTCTAAGGCTGGTACTTGTGTAAGATAATCTGGGGTTAAGTCTATATCTTTAGTTAGGTCAGACATGTTTGCAGCAATATCTTCTTTCTCTTCTGAAATCATTTTTTTAGTGCTTGCTAGTGTTACTTTTTCAGTAATGATATTTGTTAAATAGGTAAAGATGATAACAACTAGCCATATCATAAATACATTAACACTTAATTCTAATAACATTACTAAATCTTTGTTTGAAAATAATGAAGTTTTAGAGAAAATATCAATCTTGTTTTTTGATAATAATTCTAGTATTAAAGTTAATATAAATTGGAATATGAAGAAGAAAGTACTATGGATGTATTTATATACTTTATCCACCTTCCAGTTCATTAGTGATACAAAGGTAGTGATATCTATTACTATTAGAATAAATAGATATACATAAGCTGATGGGAAATAAATGTTTGTAAATAAATTATCTATTAAGCTATTTCCTATCGTACCTAATTCTTTATTATAGATAAATATTGTGTATCCTAGCAAAAGTAAATAGTTTATTAAAGTTAATATAAAACATGTTCGTGTTGATATTTTCTTTCTATTTAGTAATAGTAAGTAGAATACTGTTATGATTAGAAAAGCTAAATAGAACCAATTAGATTTTATGATATTTGTCATACAAGTTAGCTTTTCTAGTATATTTGTATATTTCATAATATTACCCCCCTATTTTCTTATTCAATACTATACTGCTCTAAAATATATACAGTTTGTTTGGTATCATCATCTTTTGTACATGTTATTAGTGTAAGACAGTTTTTGGTTTCATCACGATAGATTGTTACAGTTCCATCTTTTTCTTCATTATAAATATTGACTATTTTATAGTGATATGTCTTACCTTGATATTGGATACTTGCTGTATCATTTATCTCTAATTGATAAAGATTTCCAAAATAACTATTACTGTAATTACCTGAGTGTCCTATAATGATAACATTTCCTTTTTCTTCATCTGGATAACTGGATACATCCAATATTTTTAAGTTAAATTTTACATTATTTAATTCTGAAGCCTTTTTATAAAATCCTTTACTAAAATTAATTTTAGGTATTTCTAATACTCCGGCAAAAATCTCATATTGATTATTATCTTCTTTTTCTTCAGTATAGGTTTCTTCTGATATTTCTTCCGTTACTTCTTCTTCAGTTTTTTCTTGTTCTTCCTTTTGATTTTTTATCGCTAAAAGGTCATTTAATTCAATATTGACACGAGTAAATGCTTCTTCTCTTTTTTCGTTGATAAAGTCAGAAATTAGAAAAGAGATTCCTATTATGATTAGTAAAATACCACTAGCTATTTTTAATTTTAAATTATCCTGTTTCATATAGTATCACCTACCTTATATTTTATTGTGAAGCTTTTCTTTTTTATTCTTTTTATCTTATTTTCTCTTTGATTGGTTAACTATTTTATCATTAAAGTTCTTTGTTGTCAAGAACTTTTTTAACAAAATGCTAACGTATTAGCAATTTATCTTGACAATTGCTAAAAACGTGTTATAATGAAATAGTATTTCAATGAAAGGATGTGATTGGAATGAATCAAAATTATCAAGAAAATGAAGTACAGAAGCCACTTGAAAAATATGGTAGGGATATCACTCAAACTGTTTTAAATGGTAAGGTTGAACCTGTCATTGGTCGTGATGAGGAAATTAGAAGTATTACTAGAATTTTATCTAGAAAAACAAAAAATAATCCTGTTTTAATTGGAGAACCTGGTGTTGGTAAGACTGCTATTGTAGAAGGACTTGCCGGTCGTATTGTCAAAGGAGATGTTCCTAATAGTTTAAAAGATAAAACTATTTGGGAGTTAGATATGGGAGCTTTAATTGCAGGAGCAAAATATCGTGGTGAATTTGAGGAAAGATTAAAAGCTGTTTTAAAAGAAGTCAAAGAATCTGATGGTAAGATTATTATGTTTATTGATGAAATTCATATGATTGTGGGAGCGGGGGCTTTAGAAGGGGCTATGGATGCTGGTAATATGCTAAAGCCTATGCTTGCTCGTGGAGAAATTCGTTGTATTGGGGCTACTACTTTGAATGAATATCGTAAATATATTGAAAAAGATGGTGCTTTGGAAAGGAGATTTCAAAGAGTTACTGTTAATGAGCCTAACGTTATGGATACCATTACTATTTTAAGAGGATTGAAGTCAAGATTCGAAGTGTATCATGGGGTTAATATTAAAGATAGAGCTTTAATTGCGGCGGCTACTTTGTCTGATCGTTATATTACGAATCGATTTTTACCTGATAAGGCTATTGACTTGGTCGATGAGGCATGCGCTACAATTAAAGTACAGATGGAGTCGGTTCCAACATCAATGGATAGTTTAACTAGAAAGATTATGCGTTTACAGATTGAAAGAGAGGCATTAAAAAAAGAGAAAGATGAAATTTCTAAGAATAGAATTTCTGAAATTGATAAACAACTTGTTAGTTTAAAAGAGCAAGAAAGTGTGATTAGTAAAAATTGGGAAGAAGAAAAAAGAATTAATGGCTTGATTAGTAAAAAGAAGGAAGAAATAGAACAGGCTAATCACCAATTAGAAATGGCTCTGGCAAATTATGACTTGGAGTCTGCTGCTCGACTTAGACATGGTATATTACCTAAATTGGAATCAGAACTAGCTGAACTTATGAAACAGAATAAGTCGGATATTTTATCTGATACGGTAGATGAAGAAGATATCGCTGCTATTATTTCAAAATGGACTGCTATTCCAGTGCAAAAATTAGTTGGTAGTGAAAGAGATAAATTGCTTCACTTGGAAGAGAATATGAAAAAGCGTGTTATGGGTCAGGATGAGGCTATTCATTTAGTGAGTGAGGCTATTATCAGGGCTAGAGCTGGAATTAAAGATCCTAATCGCCCAATTGGATCGTTTATCTTTTTAGGTCCTACTGGCGTTGGAAAGACAGAAATTGCTAGAACCTTAGCTTATGAATTATTTGATGATGAAAGACATATGGTAAGACTTGATATGAGTGAATATATGGAATCTCATTCTGTTGCTAGGTTAATTGGATCTCCTCCAGGATATGTTGGATATGATGATGGTGGTCAATTGACGGAAGCTATTAGAAGAAATCCCTACTCTATCGTTTTATTTGATGAAATAGAAAAAGCTCATAAAGATGTTTTAAATGTTTTACTACAAATTTTAGATGACGGAAGAATTACGGATGGTCAAGGAAGAACAGTTGATTTTAAAAATACCATTATTATTATGACTTCTAATTTGGGAAGTGAATATGTTTTAGATGGACGTGATAAGGCTAATGATATGGTTATGCAGGAATTAAGAAATACTTTTAAACCTGAATTAATTAATCGTATTGATGAAATTATTATATTCCATTCTTTAAGTAAAGATGTTATTTACCATATTCTAGATAAAATTATTGGTGATATGGAAGAAAGACTAAAAGATAAAAGACTTCACATTACTTTGACCGATAAGGCGAAGATGAAAGTAATCGAGGAATCATTTGATCCAAATTTTGGAGCAAGACCTATTAAAAGATATGTTCAAAGAAATGTTGAGAGTTTAATTGCTAATGCTATTATTATGGATAAGATTAAATTTAATAGTCATATTACTGTCGATGTTTTAAATGATGAATTTACCTTAAAATAAAAGTAGATCTCTTTACAGGGATTTACTTTTATTTTTTTCCTTTTGTGGATGATATTTGTTCACTAAATTCATCTTTTTTACGTTCACTATAATTATATTTGGTAGCAAAAGCATTATACCTATCTATTAAGATTCCATTTTTATATCTTCTTAAAGCGTTTCTATAGATACTGTTATATCTTGGAATATGATTTTGATGTAAAAATTTTGCAATCATATTTTTTTCTTCTGTTGTTATTTCTGTTCCTTTGATTATTATTTTTCCGTTTTCTATTTCATCTTTACTTACATATGGATTGTAAACACTTACTATTTTTTCATAATTTTTTGTTATTTTTAAGCCTGTTTTAGAGTGTACCCACTTATTAAATGTTATTGTATCTTCTTTGGTGATAACGCCGTTTTTTCTATTTGCGTTATTTAACATTATTCTATATAAATCTGGTATCTCTAATTTAGTAATTGCATAGTAGTCTAATAGTGAAAAATCTTCTTGTTCTAGGTAAGGTATTAATTCTTCTGGTAGTTCTTGGTAGTTTTTATTGATACAATTTACTATTTTTTTGCAATTACTTATTATTGATACATATAATTCTTTTTGCATTTGGCTTACTTCTCGCACTTTTGGTTGTACTTCTACTTCTTTTTGTTCATCCATTTTTTCTAACTTTTTTTCTATTTCAATTCTTTGTATTTGTTCTAACTCTTCTTTTCTTTCTTCAAGTACTGTACTAAAGTTTCTTCTAAATCTTAAAATATTATAGCTCCAAAAGCCGAAAAAACCTAATTTTTTCACATAATAGTTTTGATATATTATTTTAAAGTCATCTATGTTAGATTCACGTAATACTTTTAATTGATCTTGATCACTTAATGTTAAGAGGATTGTCGGGCTAGCAATTAGTTCTTCTTTTAAAATATTATAATCACTTTTGTCTGTTTTCGTTTCTCTTATTGAATAGGCAGTATAAAATGCTTTTACTGTAGAGTCATATATTTCATCTTTTGATATTCCGGTGCAATATTTTCCTATTTTCCCTTTACTTATCTTTTCATCAATAAATTGTTTCATTTGTTCTACTTTTTCAGTTGAACCATATTTTACAAAAAATGCGATATCACTTGATAATATTCTTTTAGATTCCCCTTTTAGCCATCTTTCTATTTGTTCTGAATTTTCAACTAGTTCTTTTGCTTGTTCTTCTTTTTGTTTTGCATTATTGATTATGTTTTCAATAGATTCTTTTTTTGTTTTAATTTGAAAATCATAGTTTAAGCCTTTTAGAATTTGTTTTTCTTTTTCTGTTATTTGATTTCTTTTACTGTTATTAATGTAATTTTTTAATACTTCATCTAGAAAATTTATCATTTCAT
>CACXEZ010000047.1 GCA_902766815.1 uncultured Erysipelotrichaceae bacterium
AAAATAGAATTTAGAGAAGATAAAGCATTAGAACAAGGAAAATAATAGAAGATAGAGATAGTGAGGTGGCGCCGATCGCCATCCACTATCTTTTTATTTGGTCGTTATTGTTTTCCTTAATTAATAATTTTTTATTTAAAATTTAAGCAGGAAATTTGACAAAATATAAAAAATATATTATATAATAATAATACTCTCCCATTATATTATAACAAAAATTTTTAATAAAATAAAGTAAAATAAATACTTGCTTTGAAGAATGTGGATTCTAGCTTAGTTTCATATCGTGGTTTTATGCTGTTTAAAAAATTTGTTTTTTTATATTATATCATATTTTTTAATAAAAAACAATTATTGGGTTCTTGTTTTAGGAAAATAGAAAAATGGAAATAAGTCAAAAAGTTCCAGCAAAAAATCGCATATAGGGGTTTTAGAAGATTAAACGGCCACAGAGCAGCCGCTCACAGGCCGCTGTCAATTTACATGTAAAGTGTAAAGTAAAATAAAAAGGCGGTTACCGCCTATTCTATTTTTTCAAAATTTAATTGTTCATCACAAACAATTCCACTAGAAGTTCCAGTATATCTATATCCTTTTCTTTCCTGTTCTTCTATAATATCTTTTGCTAATCCTACCCAATTACAAATACTTTTTGTTTTAGGCTCTTCTTCTTCAACATAAGAGTATGATGTTCCAGACTTTTCCGTTTCAAGTTCAGGGTGAGTAGCTAAATAAACTATCCATAATGCAAAAATAAATACAAGTCCTATAAGACTAAGTGCAACTATCCAACTACAAACAAATACATATGTAGCAGTTATTTTTTCTATTAATGTAGGTTTCCACCCCCACCAAATATGTGGAAGAGGGGTAATGAGAGTATTTTCTTCAATTATATTACCGATACCTACGCCAAAAGATACTATAATAAAAATTACTAATATTGTTAATAAAATATTTGATATTGAAAACATATTTATCGCTCACTTTCTTTAATAATTATATCATAATTGATTTTGAATTGTTCTAAATCAAACTTATCAAGGACATTAATTTCCACCAAGTCAATATCATAGTCAAGATATTTTTCTATAGCGTCAAGCTTATTTTATTCTTATAGATATACCTATGTCAAGATTATCTTTTGTAAGGTATCTTTCAATAGTATAATATTTATCATATCCCATTTCTTCAAGAAAATTGTCCCAATCTTCTTTTTTCCCAGAGTTATCAAAGAAGCTATCTCCTTCACAATTATAAGTTGGTATGCAAGTAGGAAAAATATATTTGCTAGAAAAACAAATTATATTCTCTGACCTTTCATCATATAACCAAACTTCTTTTTCATTATTCTCATTAATCTTTAAAAGAACTCCTATAATTTTAGTATTTTTCTTTTCTTCGACATTAATTTTAATCATTTAAATCATCTCCTTACATTATTATTATACTACATTATTAATTATAAATCAACTATTTTTTATATTTTTATTTATAATTAATTACTTTTGCTAATTTATCACATTTTTCCTTGTTTTCTTGATAGTACTTAATAGCCCACTCAGTAGCTTTATATTCATTAGGTAAATCCCAATAAGCAAAATTCAATTCCTTTCCATTAATTTCACCACACCAAAATTGATATTCTAAATAATTAACTTCATTATTCCTTGAAATCCACTCATTAACATCAAATGTTTCAAAATGCCCTACTTCATGAAGTAAACTGATTATTCGATAATTAACTTCTCCGCAATAGAAAGATTGTTTTTTATACCACTCTTCCCATACTTCTTTTTGATAATTAGGCATTTTCTTATTTCCTAAATAAAGTTTATAAATAGGTAGTTTACAATAGAAATTTCCATTAGAAGCTATTTTTACTATAATCTCATTATTTATTTCTTTTATAAAATTTTTAATTAATTGCAAATCTTTTTTCTTATAACCACATTTATTTTTCATTTTATCATTTCCTTTCTTATTGTAATTTAATTATACTATAATAACAAAAATAAGTCAATATTTTTAGGAAAAATATTTTTGAAAAAATTTTTCATTTTTCTATTGACAAATAAGCAAAGATATGATACTATGGTAAAATCGTTGCGTTTTGGGCCAAAACGCAACGCTGAACATAAGTTTACATGTAAATTTACATTTATTTTTACGGTAATTTTACATAAAAAATGATAAAATATACGTAAAGTTTACACTTTTTGCGTAAAAATGGCAGATAATTTACGAATTTTAGTAAAAAAATAGTGTCAAATGGACACTATTTTACTTTTTCTTTACGTTTTTGTACAAGGTCTACTTTAAATTGTTCATTATTCATAGTAAATGTTATTATTTTTGCTTTATTTTCTATTACTATATCTTGTGTGTCAATAGTTTCGAGTGCTTTTGCTATTGTTTGTATAATTAACTCTTTTGTAGGATTTTCTTTTTGCACTCTCTCTTTAGGGGTTTTCTTTTTAGCTTTTTCTTCATTAGTTGCGATAAGTTTTACTTTTCCTTTAGCTTCTTTATCAAGTTCTTCTTGTTCTTCGTTTACTAGATATTCGTTATCTTCTAACCACATTAATAGTACATCTTCAATATCAGTATCAAGAGTGTCAATAGTTTTTTCTACCCATTTTTTATCAACCTTGTATTGTTTACCATTATCAAGAGTAATTTCTACCCATTTTTCTTTTACAACATAATCTTTCATAATATCAACTCCTTACATTATAAATATAACATAGGACTATTTATTTGTCAATATCTTTTTTATAAAATTGCGGGGAGGTCGATTAAAGTTCTTTAATCGACCATTTCCGCTTACACTAAGCTATAAAATGAGTTCTTTTTATCTTTAGTATTTACTATTCTAGCATTAGGACTTTTGTATTCCTTTTGTAGTAGACTAGTAACTTTAGAGTTAGATAACACTTTTCCAGTGCTTTCACATTCATAATCTTTTAATGTTTCATGATTTAAGATTTCAGTAACTGTGAATAAAGTTTTTTCTTCTGTTGTCATATCTTCAAGTGCATTAATAATCATATCAGTAATTTTAATATCTTCTTCGTTGCTTTTGTTAGAACGATTAGAATTTTTTTTGTCTAACATTTCTAGTTCGTGTGTAAAGTATTTTACTAATACCTCATCTCCTGAGTAATTTTCTAACCCATAATTACATACATCTCTTTTAGTCATTACTTTTTCTTTTTCCATAATATCAATCTCCTTTTCTTTTTTATTTACATATATATTATAACATATTGTAATAAGTATTGCAACTATTTTTTAAATTATTTTTAATTTATTTTTTTATTTCTCTTGCTTTCTTATTACATTTATATTATATCAAATTATTTAATTTATTACAAGTATTTTTTTAAATTTTTTTAATTTTTATCTCTAAAATAAATTTCTATAATATCCATAATTTTTTCAACTCCTTTCTTATTACACTTATATTATATCAAATTATTTTAAATAAATCAATAAAAATATTAAAAATTTTATATATTTTTTCTTTACGTAAATTTACTTTCAGGATATATGTCTATTGACAGACAATTGACATGTCAATTTACAAAATTTGACATGTAAATTTACATGTAAAATCGGCTCGCGAGACTCGCGCGCGAGCCGCTGTCAAATAGTGTAAAATAAAATAGAGAGATTATTTTCTCTCTACTGTTATTTCTATTTCTTCATTATAGCGAAAAGCTTTACTTATACTATATTCTTCATCATCACTATATTCGCCTACTTCTTCTAAAAACTCTTCCCAGTATAAAATGTTATCAGGCCAACCTATAAGGATAAAATCATTAGTTGCATCTATTTTTATTATAGTATCCAAATCTTCATTAACAGTATAAAAATCTTTATTATTTACTACTATTCTGTTAAAAATTTCCATTGAATGTTTTATATTTTTATTTTCTTTTTGAATATATCTCATATTAGATACCCTCCTTATTTTTTATAATATGTGCATTATTAATTCTTAAAACATCTTCAAAACTTTCTTTTGTATCTATCATAAAAGTAAATTCTTCAAAGTCTATTGAACTAATAAATTCATAAGCAACTTTTTTAACACTCTCACAAAAATAGACACAATCTAATTCCCATTCTTTATTATTCATAAATATTTTCATTTCCTCATCTCCTTACATTATTATTATACTATAATTATAAAAATAAATCAACTATTTTTATGAAATTTTTAAAAAAATATTTTTTTCATTTTTTGCTTGACAAAACTGCAAGAGCATGGTATAATGGTAAAATCGTTGCGTTTGAGTCGCAAACGCAACGTCAAAAAGTGTAAAATAAAAAACTTTACACTTGGAATGTAAAGTTTTCTCCCGCTTTATCGAAGGGTGTTTCAATCGTCCACCGCTAGTTACCCACGTTCACTAGAGAACCTTCATCACTTCTTTTATATCCCTGACCTCTTGAGGATAGTAGGTTATTCCAAGCCCTACCGAGAGTAAGCAAGAAAGAGGAATTGTTTACTCTCGGTAAGGTTTGACCTTACCTTATCTTATTTTGCAAGTGAGTAATAAGAGTTTTTCTTATCTTTTACATTAATAATTTTTTTATCTGCTAATAATGTTTTAAAGATAGAAGTTATTTTTGAATTAGATAAGACTTTGTCATTATCTTTACCATAAGTATAATTTTGAATAATATCGCTAGATTTCATTAATTCAGTAATAGTATATTGAGATTTTCCAGTTGCTTCAAATTTTTCCATTTCTTCTAATAACATATCTGCAATTTCTTGAGTTTCCTCATTATTAGAACTTTTTGAACTAGCATTTTTCTTATCAAGTAATTCTAACTCGTGTTCTAAGTACTCTCTATACATTGGTGTTTCTTGAATTAAATCCTCTCTTAGTAATTCATTGATTACCTCTCTTTTAGTAATTTTTTTTGTTTCAGCCATATTAATCACTCTCCTTATCTTTTTTTGACTGATTTGTAAATAAGTTCTTTTCTTATTTACATATTTATTATATCATAACTAATTTATTAAGTCAATAGTTTTTTTATTTTTTTAACTTTTTTAATTAGTTATGTTATAATCATTTCTTATTTACATTATTATTATAGCATTTTATTTAATTCTTGTCAATAGTTTTTATTAATCTTTTTTTAATTTCTATAAAATCTTTTTCAGTTAAATG
>CACXEZ010000048.1 GCA_902766815.1 uncultured Erysipelotrichaceae bacterium
GGAAAACTGGCAAAAAGCATATGAAAACGGAGAGTACCTAAGAACTGCGGAAATGGTTGTGGAAGCAAATTATAATATGATTGACGGCATTATAAATAATAAAAAGCCATCCGTCCTTAAAATGCTAAAAGAAAAGCAAAAAGAAGTAAGAGAAAAGCATGATAACAAGGCAAATGATGAAGTATTAGAAAAAGATAATAAGTAGATTAACCCGATATGAAAGATCAATCTCTTTCATATCGGGTTTATTTTTTTATAGATAGGTGGTGGATATTATGGCAAGACCTAAAAAACTTGATAATCTTATTAAGAATAAAAGACTAAATGTAAAAATGACAGAACCGGAGTATTTAATAGTTATAAAAAATGTTGAAAGTTCAGGGCTTACAATTTCCGAATACATAAGACGTTGCCTTTTAAATAAAAAAGTAATTATAAGAAAAGTTAATAAGGTTGATATGCCGGAAATAAGGGATATTAAGGCTAATTTAGGAAAGATAGGTAGTAATATCAACCAGATAGCAAAGTATTTCAATCAGGGTGGTTATAGAAGCTCTCAGGTACTATATGAGCTTCATAACTGTATGGATGAAATACATAAAGCATTTAATGATTTATCAAAGTTAGCAGGTGATGATAGTGGCAATAATTAAACATTTAGCTGTTAAAAATAAAAATTATAAGGACGCTCTTTTTTATATGATTTATAAACATGATGAGGAAACAGGAAAAGCTATATTAGATGAAAATGGGAAAATGGTGTTAAGGGATGAATATTATATTGATGGTATTAATTGTGATCCATATACCTTTTCGGATGAATGTGAAGAAATAGATAAAAAATTCAAAGTAATAAAAGATAAAAAAAGTATAAAGACACATCATTATATTCTTTCTTTTGAGCCGGAAGATATAGATAAAGGTCTTACAGGGAAAAGGGCACAAGAGCTTGGCGTGGAATTTGCCAAAGAGCATTTTAAAGGTCACAAGGTAATGGTCTGTACGCATACGGACGGACATAATAACAGTAAAAATATCCACTGTCACATAGTAGTTCATAGTGTACGTTTTGAAGATATTGATAGAAAGCCTTATATGAGTAAATATTCTGAAAATAAAGCAGGCTTTAAACATTGGGTATCAAAAGATTTATTGGAGTATTTAAAAAAGGCTGTAATGGACATGTGTGAAAGAGAAGGTTTAGGACAAGTTGATCTTATTACTCCGTCAGAAAATAAAATAAATGACAGAGAATATAGGGCAAGAAAATCTGGACAAAGAAAACTTAATATTGAAAATGAAAACATAAAAAGTAATGGATATGAACCGCGAATAACTAACTTTCAAACATTAAAGGAAAACATAAGAACCGCTATAAGAGAATGTATAAAAAGGGCAGCATCTTATGATGAATTTACAAATATAATGTATGAGCAGTACAAAATTAAAGTAAAAATTACAAGAGGAAGAATTAGCTTTCTTCCGGAACAACGCAATAAATATATAAGGGGCAGAGCATTAGGAACGGATTATGAATTAGAAAGAACTAAAGATTTGATAGCAAATAAGGATGTTATAGATACTGAAAAAATATCAAAAGATTATAATATTCCTTTTTATCAAATAAATGCTATTTATCAAAGGACTAACCTTAAACTTGTAACAAATTTGCAGGATAATATTAAAATTAAAATAAATAGAGCATATGAAAGAAAGGTTAAAATAAATAACCTTAAACAGATGGCTCTTACTGTTATTTATGCAAAAAAACATGGATATGACAGCATAACTGATATAGATAGTGAACATAAAAGTATCAATGAAAAGTTAAACGCACTAAAAGAAGAAAAGAAAGATTTAAGTCTTGAATTAAAATAATATAATCAGATAATACGTAATATGGCTATATATTATGCAAACAAAAAAATTTATAAAGAATATAAGGCTGCAAGTAATAAAGATAAATTTAGAAGTGAGCATAAAATTGAAATAGCAGATTATGAAGAGACTTATAAATTTATTAAAGAGAAATATCCAAAAGGAAAGCTACCTGATATAAAAGAATTAAAATGCAAAAGAGATCTTCTTAAAGATAATGTTCAGGATAAAAAGGAGCAAATAAAAAAATTAAGTAACAAGGAAAAAGAAATGTATACAGTAAGGGTTAATATGGGTGAAATATTAAATATGAAGATAGAAAAAAATAAAGATAGGCTATCTAATAAGCAAAGGTAGATTAAAAATGATTGAATTGAGTTAATATAGTATGATATAATTTATCAAAATATTTATAAAAAATATGATATTTTTAAGAATATATAATTTAGAAAATAGTTTAACATAAAAGAAAGGATAAAGCCGAATGGGACTGCTTAACGAAATTAGGAATAATCAAAATAATGAAGATAAAAAGAAAGCATTAATTGAAAATGAACGAAAAACGCAAATTGTACCGGAAGATATTGCTTATGA
>CACXEZ010000049.1 GCA_902766815.1 uncultured Erysipelotrichaceae bacterium
AAGACCTAATCCCGTTCCCTCAGTAGTAGTATTCTTCTCAATATCTAATCTTTCAAACTTAGTAAACAACTTATCTATCTGTTCTTTCTTAATACCTCTACCCGTATCCTTAACACTAATAATTAAATTACATCTCTTATCCTTATTAATACACTTAACACTAAAATTTATTTCTCCCTTTTCCGTATACTTAATAGCATTAGATAATAAATTATTAATAATTTGCTTTACATGTACCTTATCTCCTATCAATTCATAAGGAATATCCTCAGCAATATCAACCTTAAAACTAATAGCCTTATCCCCTATCCTAACAGCATTCATCTTAGCAAGACTATCTATCATTTCCTTAGGTTGATAATTAGTAGTAACAATCTCCATCTTTTCACTTTCAATCTTATTAATATCCAAAATATTCCCAACTATCTCTAACAAAGTCTGTGATGCATTAATAATATCTTTAGCATCTTCCTCTACCTCAGGAGGAATCCTATCCTTAAAGTTTCCAATATCTTCAGATAACCCAATAATAGCATTCAAAGGAGTCCTAATCTCATGAGACATACTAGATAAAAAATCACTCTTAGCCTTATTAGCTTTCTCAGCCTGATTCTTAGCATTAGTCATTTCATTTAATAATTTCAAGTCAGGATTTTCTATAGAAAAATATAAAATAATATCTATAATTGATAAACAAAAATTTAGTAAAAATAAATCAGGAAATAAACGTTGTACCAATATAATAATAAAAATTGAAAAAATCAAAGTAAACAAAGGTGCGTATCGTTTATTAATAATAATTTTTGCATTTTTTATAGCTATTCCAATCATTATTACAAAAATAATTCCTATTATTACATAAGTAGTTAATATTGATATCCCTTGTGGAACAATTTTATCACCCATAACTTCAAAATGAAGCGGAAGAAATAAAATTAATACATATATTCCCTCTAAAAGTAATATAGATATCTTTTTTAATTTCATAATATAATTATGATTTTCTTCTGAATTCATATTTTTTGTATTATAGGTAGATGCATAAATATAAAAACAAAATATAGCTAACCATACAATATAATATGTACATTCCGTTTTAGATAAAAATTTATAAAATATATTATTATAACCAAATCCACACTTGTATAAATAAAAACTCAAAATATCAAACAACAATCCAAAAAAAGTCGTAATTAATAAATATCCATATACCTGTGTATCAACATTTTTTATATGTGCTTTTGAAAAAAAATAATAAATAAATATAGTAATCAAAACTAAACAACTAATACTAAAATATGCTCCCACGATTATCACCTCTACTCTAGTACATTATAGCATACTTTTAATATATTTTTACTACAATTTAAAAAACTAAGCAAATAATTTCTTTACTTAGTCTTACACAATATTTTTTCTTTCTTTTTTTCATAATTACTTAAATCTTCTTCCTGCAAAGGTTTTGGATCTAATTTACCATTTGCAGTAACAGGTAATGGTTGATTTGTAAAAATTATTTCTAAAGGCAAAGCACTTTCTCCTAAAGTAGTCAATATCATATTTTCAATTTTTTTCTCAAGTTCTTTTGTATCAATATTAGAATCATAAATAGAAATATGATAAATAGGACTATATTGATTTTTATCACTAGGAACATGTGTAACAATAGACTCCCTAATCTCTTTAAATTGAGTTAATAGATCTTCAATTTGTTCGGGATAAATATTATCAACACCACTAACAAAACACCTTTTTGCTCTACCTACAAATGTAACCTCACCATTTTTTGATATCTTAGCTAAATCTCCAGTATCTAGCCATTTCACACCATTTTCATCATATTTTATAACTTTTTTTGTTTCTTCAGAATTATTATGATATCCCAACATCATACCTGGACCAGATAAATATAGTCTACCTACTTGGTCATATCCTAACTCATCTTCTGAATCAAGAGCCACTATTTTTTGATTATTAAAAGGAATACTAGTTCCTATAGTACCAACAGTATTAATTCCACCACGACAAACTATAGTAGGGGCCCACATTTCAGAAGAACCAAGTCCATTCCACAAGCCATTTTCGCATCCATGTTCAGCCATAACCTTATTAATCTCTTTCCATTTATCAATTTTTAATTGTTCTCCACCTGAAACAGGCAACTTTAAATTAGTTAAATCAAGATCTTTTATCATATCAGAATTATTTATAAGAGTTTCCCAATGAATAGGACCACCAAAGACACCAGCAGGGTGAATTCTTTTTAATTCAGAAATAAAATCTTTTGGAAGAGCTTTTAAAGTTAATTCAAGATTAAGATTTCTACTTAAAGCATAGTGTAAAGTAAAAATTCCAAACGCCATAAATTGAGGTAAATTTCCCATAAAAATTTCTCCAGGTTCTAATGGAGCAACAAAATCAATAGCTCTTGTAACAGAATTTAACCCATTAGAATCTAAATCAACCCCTTTATGTGTACCACTACTACCTCCTGTAAAGACTATATTTCCTAATTGCCCCTTCTGATAAGTCGTATCATAAATAACGTCTTGAAAATCTTTCCCCGATTTCAATATACGTTTTAAATTGTGATTTATTTTAAATAACGCATTTCCAGAAATGAATTGTTTAACACCATATAATATATGTAATAAATTATTATCTATAGATTGAACTGCCGGAAAAGTTATAATATCTATATTGGTTCCCTTGCTAGCATTTTTTATGTTTTTATAACTATCATTAATTGTTATAAACATCTTTGGACAGACAACATCTAAATCTCTAGCAATCTTATAAATATTTTCCATTGGATTAATTTGACAAACAACAGCTCCTAATTTATTTAAAGCATAATTTAAATAAACTGCTTCCGGTGTATTAGCAACACATAAAGCAATGATATCTGCTTTTCTTACACCACGTTTATATAATGCTCTAGCATATTCATCAATTCTAGTATGCATCTCTTCATATGAGATTTTTTTATTTGCAAAAGTAATTGCCGTACTATTCATATATTTTTTATTTCTTTCATACAAAAACTGATAACTATTTGAATTAGGTAACATCGCATCTTTTGCTTCTTCATCATAGTATTCCATAAATCTAAAATCTTGAGAAGGCAAAACAGATTCAGATTTTTCATATTCCAGATTCAACTTTTCCAATTTCTCTTTTAATCGTAATAATTCTTGTCTTGTCATAATCTTCACCCCTTTTTGATAACCAACTATCTTAAATTATAATTATAATTTCTAACTTATCCATTCATAATATAATACTTTTCATAACTATTCGTACCAATATAATACTACAAGTTTACAAAAAATATATCTATACTACAAATACAATATTATTTTAACATACTAAAACAAAAATAAAAAGATTATTAACAACCTTGTTTATTGTTAATAATCATAATTCGTTCTTATACTTCTCAATTAGATTAGTAAACTCTACCTTTATCTCTTCTAATCTTTCACTTGTTTTAGCTTCAAACCTAGTAGTAATATTAGGGCCAGTATTAGATGCTCTAACCAAAGCAGTACCATCTTCAAAGAATACCTTAACCCCATCTACAAGTATTATTTTATATCCCTTATCTTCACAATAATTCTTAACCTTATCTATTATAAGAAATTTAACATCATCATCTGTTGGTATCTTTAATTCAGGTGTACTCTCATAATGAGGAATCCCCTCTAATAATTCTTCTATATTCTTATCAGTATGAGTTAATATTTCTATTAATCTAAGCCCTGCATAAATACCATCATCATACCCTAAAAACTTATCTCTAAAATAAACATGTCCAGATAACTCTCCAGAAAAAGGATAATTACCCTCATAACTCTTCTTCTTAGTATAAGAATTCCCTGTACGATAAAATTCATTCTCTACTCCCAATTTATCTAATTCTTCTTTTAATGTTAAAGAACACTTCACATCATAAAAAGTCTTCTTTTCTACATTCTTATGTATTAAATCTCTCCATATTAAAATCATATATTTATCTATATCTAAAAACTTACCATTACTAGTAATAACCCCAACTCTATCTCCATCACCATCAAAAGCAATACCAACATCAGCATTTACCTCTAATACCTTTTTCTTTAACAATTCTAAATTCTCTTCTACAGCAGGATCAGGATGATGATTAGGAAAACTAGAATCTGATACATTAAATAAAGGAACCAAATCTATTTTGTCTTTAAATGTATTAAATATATCATCAGCAACAACAGATGTTGTTCCATTACCACAATCATATACCACCTTTATTCTTCTATTTCCTAACATAATACCAGACGTAATCATTTGAATATATTCATCCTTAATATCTATATCTTTAACTAATCCCATATCCCCATCAATAAAATCTTTATTCTTTATCATCTCATATAATTCTAAAGTACTTTCTTCATAAGCATTATGAATTCCATTATAAGAAAACTTAAACCCATTATCATCTTTAGGATTATGCGAAGCCGTTACCATAACACCACAATGTATATTTAATAAATCCCAGCCATAATAATACATTGGAGTAGTAACCAAACCTAATCTTACTACATGAACCCCACATTCTCTGATTCCCTCTATCAAATTCTTCTCAATCACCGGAGAACTATACCTATTATCATATCCTACTAAAGTAGTATCCTTACCAATTCTCTTTAATTTAGTACCATATGCCTTACCTATCAAATAAGATACCTCTTCATCAATATCTTTACCATAAACTCCCCTAATATCATATTCTCTAAATATATATTTATTTAATTCCATAACTCTCTCCTATCTATTACTAAAGTCATTATATAATATAGAAAAGTAACATGTCAAATAAATTCTTGCTACTAGAAGAAAGTTATGTTATAATTTTATTAGCTGCTGAAATAGCTCAGTTGGTAGAGCAATTCACTCGTAATGAATAGGTCGCAGGTTCAAGTCCTGTTTTCAGCACCAGATTGATAGGAAACTCGAACTAATAAAGTTTGAGTTTTAATATATCCTAAATTTTGATATTATATTTATATAAATAAGTTGAATTATGACACCTGCATAATAACATAACCATTATGCATGATATGGATGTGAATTTATGGAATTTAAAGACAACAATTTAAGTCATGCTCATCCAGATAAACTAAATATAGAAATTAAACATGAAAATAAATTTCTAACACATGATTTATCTACATCATATTTCTAAGGAGTTTTATAGAAAAACATATTCTCATAATACAATTGTTGTTGATGGTAAAGATCAAAATTTAAAATGCGAAAGTTCTATTAAATTACATAATGATAATATATTTGATGTAAATATTAAAGATATTTACATTGGGTAGATATTGCTAGAAAAATTGAACTTTCATCAAATATAATAAATGATCAAGTAATAGTTAATTGTAATAACAATAAAAAAGTTGATTATTTCTTTCATAGTAATGCTAAACTTACTACAAAAATCGATTTTAAAGGGGTTGATTCATTCAAGGAATATCCTTATTTAAAAAATATAAAAGAAATTATACATCAAAGTTATGTTATATTAGAATGGGAATTAGATAGCAAAATAATATTTAGTGAAATTGATTTAAAAAATAAGCAATTATTTATTTGTGAATCACCTGATAATCCTGACATAAATAAAAGAACAACCTTAATTGTTAGAAGTTGTAATGATGATAGTATATTATTTAATGTAAAATGGGAGTTAATGTGATAAATTATAGTTGCAGATATCCACAATACTCACACCATTATGATGAGGAAACTCGAACTTTTAAAGTTTCGATAAGTAATAAATTAGAATCTGCCACGAAATGAATAATTTCTGACAACCTCTTTATTTTTTTTATTTCGAAAACAAAAGCTTTTTCCTTTTTAAATTATCTAATCTTTTCTCAATATTTGCTTTTTTTAACCATTAACTATATAATAAATACGAAAGGACAAAGTAATATGAAAGAAAACGAATCATTAATTGATAAAACTATTTTAGTTTCTATGAATGAAATAAACATATCAACTGATAAATCTCCAATCATAGCAACATCATCCCTAGCAACCTGTATAGGAATACTACTATATAATGAAAAACAGAAAAAAGCGATGATATATCATGTAACTGCCAATCAAAATGGTAACTATGAAGAACAAGCTATCAAAATATACTCTGAATTAATTCTGTTTCTATTTAATAATAATTTAGAAGAAGAAATGATGAAATATATGATAATTCCAGGTGCTTATAGTTATTATTACAACATACAAACACCCAATCAAGTAGCAAATGAATTATTAAAAATATTTGACATAGAATCTAAAAAATTTACTAAATTTGAATCAAACGAAATTCCAATAGATGCAATTAGATTACACAAAGAAACTAAATCATTAGAATTTGCCTTTAATGCCTATAACGGAAAATTTGTAACATCAAAACTATTTCCAAACGATCTAAACTATACTATACCTGAAATACAAAAAAATAAAATCAACATCTCTTCCCATCACAACCACACTTCTTAATATTTAAGTTTCATATCTATCATAAACAAATAATTCATATATTTTAAATTTAACAACTCTTTCTATTAAATTTGCTTGATAAGTGTTGTTTCTCTTTTCCACTATTCTATATAATTTATTCATAAAATTCAATCATTCTATAACATTTCTCTCATATTTTATGTTCTACCTATATAAAAAGAAACATAAGTATTACTAGGTGAGATTATGCTAAAAAAAATGTATACCAGAAAAATTACTGTAGCCACCCTAGCCTTATTTACACTAGGTCTTATCTACTTAATGCCTGAAAAAGAAACCTTAGAATACAACTTAAGTAAAGATAACATTGAATATATCTATACCAATGCACGTGAAACTATCTATTTATTGGATTCTAATGACTATGTAGCCAGAACAGAAATAAAAGGTTGCAACTGCAATACGATTGAAACAGTCAAAGATGTAGCAAACGGCCTAATCATAGATGGATCCAAAAGTAATGTAATTCCTAATGGATTTCGTCAAATTATTCCTAGCGGTACAGAAATCAAAGATCTAGAATTAAAAGATAAAATATTAACCATCAACTTTTCAAAAGAATTATTAGACATTAATGAGAAATATGAAGATAAAATGATAGAATCTATTGTTTATACCTTAACTAGCATAGATGGAATTGATAAAGTCATCATTCAGGTAGAAGGAGAAACTTTAACAAACCTCAAAAATAGTGGTAAAACTCTTCCTACTTCATTAGATAGAAGCTATGGTATTAATAAAATATACGATTTAACCACAACAAGAGATATTGATTCTTATATCGTCTACTATGTAAGTAATTATAACGATACAGAATACTATGTCCCTGTAACAAAATATATAAATAATAGCAGTAAAGACAAAATTAAAGTCATCATTGATGAACTATCTACTTCTCCTATCTATGAAACCAATTTAATGAGTTATGTAAATTCTAATGTATCATTACTAGATTACACTATAGAAGATCAAAGTCTAAAACTAAACTTTAATGATTCTATCTTGAGTGATACTACCAGTAATCATATTCTAGAAGAAGTAATTTATACCATTAGTCTTTCAATGGAAGACAATTATGACATAAAAGAAGTAATATTTTTAGTAAACGATGAAGAAATTTATAAAAATTCTTTAAAAACTCTTGAATAATAAACTAGTTTGTTGTATAATTTATCTATCCTGTTTGAGAAATGTCTCCGTAGCTCAGCTGGATAGAGCAATCGCCTTCTAAGCGATCGGTCAGGTGTTCGAATCACCTCGGGGACACCATTTGAAATTAAAATCCTTATAATCAAGGATTTTTTTTTGGCGAAATTATCCTCTAATTCATCATTAAAGATAATATATCCTACAAAGAAACACACAATAAAAAGTATTAATCCTCTTCTAAAAATCTTTACATTAATCGTAAAATTATTATTATGATAATTGATTACCTTGTCAAAACCAATAAGAAATGATATAATTTACTAGTATGAAAATGAAAGGTATGAAGTGATAGAAGTATTATGAAAAAAAGAAGAAAAATAAATCCTCAGAAAATATTTTGTTTTGTAAGTTTTATTTTTATTTTAACTTGTTGTTTCTGGTATGGAGGAAGATTTATCTATTTTTATAAAGATAGTAAAAAAACAGAAAAAAAAGAAGCCAATATAATAGCAACTACGCTAAAAACATCAAATCAAAAAGAAAAAACATTCAAAAAAGATAATGAAGAATATTATTTTTATCAAGATGCAACCAATAACTATTTAATGTATTCTAATATTTTATGGAGAATCATTAAAATAAATGAAGATAATTCTATTGTACTAATAACCGATACTCCAATAACTAGTCTAGCCTATGGTACAAATGAAGATAATTATTCTGATAGTAATATTATAAAATGGCTAAATACAGATAGTAAAAATGACAATAGTGGTATATTAGAAAGCAAATTAAATAACACTTCCAATTATTTAGTAAAAACAAAAGTATGTATAGATACAATAGATAATATAGAAAAATTAACTTGTAATAAAACTAGTGATGAGTATTATTTAGGTCTTCTTTCTATAGAAGATTATGTAAAAACAGGTGGTAAAAAAAGCTTTATAAAAAATAGTAGTATCAGTTATTTATCAAATAAAAATAAAGAAAAAGA
>CACXEZ010000050.1 GCA_902766815.1 uncultured Erysipelotrichaceae bacterium
AGAAAAACAATATTAGTAGCCAACAAGTAGCCAACAAATTATTCTTTTCCTCTTTATTTTATTGGGACATCAATTCTCAAAGAGATAATCTTATATAGTTTAAAAGTCTTGAAAATGTAATGTTTTTCAAGGCTTTTTTCTATCAACTATTCGTGTGGGACACTGTGAAATCTTGCCAGTAGCCAACAAAATTATAGAATTATGATATAACGCTATTGTACCTAATTTCGTTATATCAATATATGGGGAAAGTATTGTCCTCTTATTTTCATGTTTGACTAGTTTGTGGTAATTTATTGTTAAACTTTGAAAATATTTACTTAAATTTGGATATGAACTCCTTACCCCATAAAATTATATGAACGTTTATCATAAATTGCTCAATTGCAAAAGTAAATTCCACTTTGAATGATTAAATTCCACATTTTTAGGATTTTTATAGTAAATTTGGAGCAAAATATAGATTTTTGCTCCATTTTGATGTAGAATATCTTTAATAAGTTGAAATTTTGTTATTTTATTGCATACTGAAAAGGGATCGAGCCTCAAAAATTTTTTTTGAATTTGAAAGTTCCACCCCTAGTGTGTATATATTAATTGATGATGCTTATTTATGTCCTAGTCGGACTGACATTACTTTCTTTTACGGAAAAGAAAGTAATCAAAGAAGCCGGGAAGGTATTGTGATTTTTAAACCTCGCCGGTAGGGCATTCTTTCTTGTAAGAAAGAATGAAAGAACTTTAACTAATATATGTAGTTAAATGTTTTAGATTAATCTTTTTTTAGTAAATTTTCAGAAAGATTAATATCATTAGGATTTATTTCAATAATTCCTAATTTATTGGCAATATCGTTGCCATACATTAAACTAAATAATTGTATCGGACTACAATCGTTTAGTTTTTTTCTTTTGTAAGAATTGATATTAGACATTAATTTATTAATATCTTCTTGTGCTAAATCATTAAAAGATTTTCCTTGTGTTAATACTTTTCTAATCATTTCATGATTTACTTCACAAGAACCTTTTTGATCCGATCTTCC
The DNA here is from genome assembly GCA_902766815.1 of uncultured Erysipelotrichaceae bacterium. The sequence continues at coordinate 1,046 of CACXEZ010000050.1, forward strand.
AGGTTCACAATAGAATATTTGTGTTCTTTGTTCACCAGTTTTGTCACTAAATTCTATTTCAAGTGGATTAGAAAATTCGGAACCATTATCAGTTAGTATAACTGGAAATAATTTTTTAAATGTGTTTAAACCAATGATTTCTTCTAAATAATTAAAAATATCTATTACTGATTGTGCATCATTATGTTCTCTAATAAAAGCAAGCATAAAAGAACAATTTACAAAGTGAATAGTAAGTAATACTTTGCCACCTTTTACTCCTTCGACAGTATCCATTTCAACAACATTAACATCAGGATTTTTTTTAATAAAATTTAAAAAATCACCATATTTTCTACCATTTAAGCATTCTTTATCTATTTTATAATAAGTTTTTCTTTTAGGTGTGTTTCTGTATCTAACCTTTCTAGGTAGGTCAATATTTTTAATTTTTAAAGCTCCCATATCAACTAAATTATAAATTTCTTTTTCACTACACATAATAGAATTTTTATTATTAATAACAGCATGGTGTATAGATTGTTTTTGTTCTTTTACTAAAGGAATTAGAATATTGTTTAAATTTTCTATTTCACTTTCACAAAAAGTAATACCACTTCTAGCTTCTACCAAATTATCTTTATATTCTTTATAGGCATAAGAACTATCATAAAATTGTTTACTTAGAGTACATTGATTTCTGTTTTTACAACCATTACATACATATGGTGGTTTTGATAATTTAGAGCAAATTTCTTTTCTATAATACTCACATTGTTTTTGATTACATTTAGTATTTTTTTCTTTAAATTCGCAATTATATCTGTTAATGCAATCAAAAAATGGTCTTCCCATAGCACCAGTATCTTTATAAATAATATGATTTTTAATTTCTTTAGAAATAGTAGTACAATCCTTACCAATATCTTTACCAATTTGTTTAAATGATTTATTTTCCTTTAATCCTTTTTCAATTTCAAGTCTATCATCAAATGATAAATGTTTATTCTTCATAATAACTCAATCTCCTTTTCAATAAGAATAAGCACCATCAATTTGAATATTATATACTATTGTACGAGTAAATTCCACTTTTTTATTTGTATAACTAAATTCCATTATGGAAAAAAATAGGGGTGGAATTTACTTTTGCAAGTCAGG
>CACXEZ010000051.1 GCA_902766815.1 uncultured Erysipelotrichaceae bacterium
TAGTGTGATACTAGCACCAATTCATACATAATTTGAATTGGTGATTAATATATTACTCGATAACCCTTTTTTTGTCAAGTAAAAAAATAAAAAAATTTTTAAAATTTTATACTAAAATTCAATAGTTTTACAAATACTAAAAATAAGTGTCAATTAAAAGAAGTTTAGGTTGCGATAAAATTCATATTTATGGTATGATATTATTGCTTTAGAATTAGGTCGTGGTAGTAATGAAAATGATAAGGAAAAAAGTAAAGAAAAACAGAAAACTACTTTCTTGCATGATATTATGTTTTATCATCTCTGGTATCATTTCTTTTATATCTTGTTACTTATTATCTCCTAAAATAAAAATAGAAGAAAATAAGATAACGATTCAAGTAGGTGAAGTCTTTGAAGAACCAAAATACATTGCCATGCTAAATGATCGAGATGTCACAAGATTAGTGCAAAAGAAAGGAACAGTAAATGAAAATAAAGTAGGTACATATAAAATAGAATATGATATAAAATACTCTATCTTTGAGGATAAAAAAATAGTGATAGTAGATGTAATTGATCAAGAATCTCCAAAAATAGAACTAGCAGGTGGTGAAGAAGTTACAATCTGTCCAAATAAGGATTATGAGGAAATTGGCTACACTGCTACAGATAACTATGATGGGGATTTAACAGGTAAAGTAACAGTAGAACAAGAAATTGATAAAATTATTTATAGAGTAAAAGATAGCTCTGATAACCAAACAGAAGTGATTAGGAAAATAAACAAAAACGATTCTGAAAAGCCATCCATATCCTTAAAAGGGAATGCTACCATGACAATATTGATAGGAAACACTTATAACGAACCAGGATATACAGCAACAGATAATTGTGATGGTGATATAACAGATAGGGTAACAGTTACAGAAACAATTAACACTAACATACCAGGAACTTACTATATAACATACGAAGTAGCTGATAGTTATGAAAATGAAGCTACCATAACAAGAACAGTTAAAGTAATCAGTCATGCTGAAGATGAAAAAGGAGTAATTTATTTAACTTTTGATGATGGACCAAGCAGCACTATCACGAAAGAAGTATTAAGGATATTAAAAGAAGAAGGAATTGAAGCTACATTCTTTGTCATCAATCACTCTGATGACTTAAATTATCTAATCAAACAAGAATTTGATGAAGGACATACCGTAGCTATTCATAGCTATACTCACAACTACGCTTATATCTATCAATCAGAAAGTAACTATTTTAGCGACTTAGAAAAGATGAAATCAAAAATCAAGCAAATTACAGGAATTGATAGCAATATTATCCGTTTTCCAGGTGGAAGTTCTAATACAGTAAGCAAAAAATATAATAAAGAAATCATGACAAGACTCACAAAACAAGTAGTAGAAAAGGGATACCATTATTTCGATTGGAACGTAGGCTCAGGAGATGCAGGAGATGTCAAATCCAGTAAAGAAGTATATAATAACGTCACGCAAAGTCTTTCACATAATCGTTCCAACGTAGTCTTAATGCACGACTTTGAAAATAATTATTACACTTTAAATGCTCTAAGAGATATCATTGAATACGGAAAACAAAATGGATATATTTTTAAGAAAATTACTTATGATACAGAAATGGTAACTCATAGAGTAAACAACTAAAACTATATATGAAAGTAATTTAAATATAAAAACGAAGGAGGGTAATGATGGAACTAATAGAGTATTCAAAATGTTCAACATGCAAAAAAGCAAAAGAATATCTAAAAGCACATAATTTAAATTTTACAGTAAGAGAAATTAAAGATGAAACCCCAAATATAAATGAAATAAATAATTGGCTAGAAAAATATAATATAGAAATAAACAAATTATTTAATACAAGTGGCCTAATCTATAGAAGTATGAATTTAAAAGAAAAATTAAAAGATCTAAGTAATGAGGAAAAGATAAAATTATTATCAGAAAATGCTATGTTAATTAAAAGACCATTATTAGTATTAGAAAATAAACTATTAATAGGTTTTAAAGAAAAAGAATGGGATAGCATATTATGATAAAAAAATCTTATAAAAGAATCAAAAAATAGATTTGATTCTTTTACTTTGAGATAATCTTCTTGCTAGATCGATAAAAATAAGATATACTAAGAAATAGATAAGAGTGGTGAAAATATGTACTTAAAGAGTATTAAGGCTTATGGATTCAAGTCATTTGCCGATAAAATAGAGATTAATTTAGGAGAAAATATCAATGGTATTGTAGGACCAAATGGTAGTGGGAAGTCAAATGTAGTAGATGCAGTTCGTTGGGTATTAGGAGAACAATCAATCAAATCTTTAAGAGGAGAAACAGCAACGGATGTCATATTCTCAGGTAGTAAAAGTAGAAAACCTCTAAATAGTGCTTCCATTACATTAGTATTTGATAACACGGATCTATACCTTCCTATTAATTATACAGAAGTATCAATCAAAAGAGTAATGTATAGAAGTGGAGAAAACGAATATTACTTAAACAATGAAAGATGTCGTCTTAAAGATATTACTAATCTTTTAACTGACTCAGGAGCTGATAAAGAAAGTTTTAATATTATAGGGCAAGGAAAAATTGATGAGATTTTATCAACCAAACCAGGAGATAGAAGACTTGTATTTGAAAGTGCCGCAGGAGTACTAAAATATAAAAAAAGAAAAGAAGAGGCCACTAAAAAGCTAGAACGTACTAACAATAATATGGATAGAGTAAATGACATTATCAGAGAACTAGAAAACAATCTAATTCCTTTAGAAAGACAGAGCAGAGATGCTACTAGATTTTTAGAATTAAAAAAAGAGTTAAGCAACCTAGACATTTCCTTAATGGTAAAAGATATAGAAACCCTAAATTATAAAACCAAGAATCTAAAGGAAAAAATAGATATTTTAAATGATGATTTAATAAAATTATCCAATAATCACTCTAGTTATGATATAGAACTGCTTTCTAAAAAAGATAAATTAAAAAAGTTGGAAATAGAAATGAATCAACATCAAAATACTCTAATAGAAATTACCAAAAGTATTGAGAAAATAGATGCCGATATTAGAGTATTAAAAACAAGAAAAGAATTAAACGAAGAACCTAATGAAAGTAAATTTTTAAAATTAAAAGAAGAACTATTAAAATTAGAATCTGAAATAAATGAATTAAAAAACAAGAATGAAGAACAAAGTCAAAAACTAAATCTATCTTCTCAAAACCATCAAAAGCAGACAGAAAAATATCAAACTCTTACAAATGATAAAAATAAAACTATCACCACTATAGATAATTTAAGTAGAGAAGAAAATAATCTAAAATACAAAATTGAACTATTAAAAACAAATCTAGAAAATGATAGTTCCATTCCTAGTGCCATAAAAAACATTTTAAATAACAAAAGATTAAAAGGTGCTCACAATGTTCTAGGAAAATTAATAGAAATAGAAGAAGAATATCAAACTGCTATTACCACTAGTCTAGGAGGTGCTATCAATTACCTAGTAGTTGATACTGCTTCTGACGCGAAAGAAATGGTCTATTACTTAAAAGAAAACAAATTAGGAAGAGCAACATTCTTTCCAATTGATTCTGTAAAGTCAAGATACGTAGATGAAGTTACTTTAAGCAAATTAAAAAATAAAGATGGGTTTATATCAATAGCAAGCGAAGTAGTAAAAAGAGAACCATTCTTAGATAATATTATCAAAAATCAATTGGGACATGTTATCATAGCAGACACGCTAGATAATGCTAATCAAATAAATAAAATTAGTAATAACCGTTATAAGATTGTAACATTAGATGGACAAGTAGTAAATGTAGGTGGAACCATTACAGGAGGTAGTAGCGCCGAGAACCATAACTATTTAAAAGATAAATATGATTTAACAAATAAAAAACAAGAATTAAATTTATTAGAAGAAAAAAAACAAGAGCTAGAGCAAAAATTGAAGCTTCAAAATCATGAATTAGAAGAACAAGAAAAACTAATTCTAAAATCAAAAAGCGAAGTATTATCCATAACAGAAAACAAAAATAATCTAACCAAAATAATAGAAGAGAAAAAGAACAAAATAGCTTCTTTAGAACAAGAACTAAAAGATACAGAATCTCTAAGTAAAGGAGAGAGTGATAAACACCTAGAAAGTATGCTGACAATGTACTATAGTGCTATCGCTAACAGAGATAATATTAAAATGGAAAAAGATATACTACTTTCTCAAAAAGAAAATATAGAAAAAGAAATAATAGAAATTGAAGAATTAGAAAAACGTGATAATTATTATATAACAACAAAAGAAAGAACTTTAAAAGAATTAGAAATTAAATTAAATACTAGCAATATTAAACTAGATAACTTATTAATTTCTTTAGGAGAAGAATATAGTATTACTTTTGACAAAGCTAAAGAAGCCTATCAATTAGAAATAGATGATGAAACTGCTAGAAATCGTGTCAAAGAAATAAAATCGGAAATCAAACAGTTAGGATATGTCAACGTAGAAGCAATAGAGGAATATAAAAAAGTTCGTGATAGGTATGATTTTCTAACCAAGCAAAAAGAAGATTTAAAAGAAGCAGAAAATACTTTACTAGAAATCATCAAAGAAATGGATGAAATTATGAAAGAAAGATTCATAAAAACTTTTGAAGCCATTCGTATAGAGTTCAAAAAAGTGTTTGTAAGTATGTTTGGTGGAGGGGAAGCGGAATTAATTCTAACGGATAAGGACAATTTATTAGAAACAGGCATAGAAATAGAAGCGGTTCCTTCTGGTAAAGTATTAAAAAATATTTCTTTATTAAGTGGAGGAGAAAAAACCTTTACGGCAATTTCTTTACTATTTGCAATTTTAAATGTAAGACCAGTACCATTCTGTATATTAGACGAAGTAGAAGCAGCCCTAGATGATGCTAACGTAGAAAGTTTTGGCAATTATTTATATAAATATAAAAATAAAACTCAATTTATTTTAATCACTCACAAAAAGAAAACAATGGAATTTGCTGACATTTTATATGGAATTACCATGCAAGAATCAGGAGTCAGCAAGTTGGTTAGTGTAAGATTAGAGGATTTAAAAGAAAACTATTGAATAAAAATAGGAGGAACCCATGAATATCATTACACTCTCTAAAAAACAGTTCGAGAAGTTAACACCACTAACGTTATCAAAAGAAGTAATTAATACAGAAGGAAAAATATATAAATTCACTTATAAAAGACAAGAAAAAGTCCTAAAAAAATTATTTTGGCAAAGTGGAAATATTTTTGCCAATAAACTTTACACTTTAGAAATGTTAGACACAAATCATGAATTGCTGCCCCATAATTTCTGCATACCAGATTATTTAATCGCCATAAATCATCAAATTGCAGGATTTACAACTCCCAAAATAGCTGGTACAAACTTAGCAACAGTTCTGTATGATAAAAGATTCACCTTACAAGAACAGCTATTTTATCTAAAGAAAGTAGGAGAGATACTACAAGAAATGAAATGGATAAGAACCTATACAGAACTTACAGATTTTTATATAAACGATCTACACGAAGCCAACTTTATAGCTGATCTAGAGAAAAAAACTTTATCTGTAGTAGATTTAGATAGCTCAAAAATAGGATCAAACTTATCCTTCCCAGCTCGTTACTTAACCTCTATTTCTCTATTAAACAACATCAAAGGAAAATATAGTATTGTTAACAATATCAACCAACCTGGATATGTAATAGCAGATGAAAATTCCGATCTATACTGCTATAACATCATGATTTTAAATTATTTAAGAGGAGAAAATATCAATAACTTATCTCTAGAAGAATTCTATAACTTTTTAAATCATCTTGATATCATTGGAATAAATAAAGAATTATTAGATATATTCTATAAAATTCTAAGTCCTAGTAAAAATGAAAACCCATATTTATTATTAGACTCAATTACAGAAAAACATCTATATAAAGTAAGAAATAAATTATAATAATAGGAAGGAAATAATAAAATGAAAGTATTACTCTTTTTATGGAAATATAAAATACTAAAAGATCCAGCCAACTTATCATACCAAACCAGAAATTTTATGAAATTATCCAAAAAAGATAGAAGAAAAATATTAGATAAATATTTTTTAAAATTCAAAAGTGTAAAATTACTAGAAAATTATTTTGATCGGAAAGAATCAAAATATTATGAAGAAGGAAGAGAAATAACTTTCTTCGATTGCTACTATTTTGATAAAAAACTACTAGAATATAATATAAAAAATATTAGATTTATCGATAAATTTATGATTGAACCCCAAATGAAAGAACACCTAATAAAATATGTTTTGAAAGTAATAAAAGAAAAATCACAAGAAATGACATCTAAAGACTTAAGAAATTATTTAGATAACTTGCCCAAAGCTTTAAGTGAGAATTTAGATTTCATGAACTATCTAGTTAGTATAGATGAATCTAATATAAAATATATCACTTACAATGAAATATATCCAATGAAACAAAAAGAACTAATCATAAAAGGAATTCAAATGGCTAGAACAAAAGAATTTAATTTAAAAAAATTCTTGAAGATGGATGGGACTCTTCCCAAAATTTTAGAAACTAATTTTGATTTTTTGATATACTTAATTGAAAATGATATATCTAATATTATATATTTAGATGAAAAAATATTAGAAAATACAACTATTTCAAATCGAAGAATATTAGTACAAACCATAATAACTTCTCTAGATAAAAATCCTAGCTACTTAACAAAAATAGAAAACATTCCTAAGCTATCTATTATCCTAAATAGTAATGAAGAATTTATTACTTACATAATAAAATTAAATCTAGATAATATTCGTTATATTGATTGGCATAACTTAAACGATACTAAGAGAAAAAATCTAATAAACTATATTACCAAAACAATAGAAGAAAGAAATATAGATTTTGATATCATGAAATATCCGTTCCATCAATTATTCTTTGAAAACTATAATTTTATGAAATATTTAATCAAAAAAGATCTAAGATGGATAGCTATAACCAAGGTAAGTAATATAGAAGAAAACAATAAACTAATAAATTTATTCTTCGAAATAAAAAACAATAAAAAATATAAACTTCGTCTAGAAGACTTCCTAGAAGATAAAGAACATATAAATCATCACTTAATAGAAAATGAGAAAATGTTACATTACTTTTTTATAAATAAAGTCCCTGTTGTAAAATACATAGATTTCTTTCAATTAAACTCCTCTAAAAAAATAGTTGAAAATATATTGAAAGAAATCAGTGCTAAAGATTATGAATTTAATAATGTTGACTTTCTAATAAATAGTAAATATCCAATTCCATTAAGTAATAGTTATAGATTTATGCGCTATGTTATTGATAAGAATTTCAATAATCTAGCCTATATAGATATCTCTATGATAGATAAACACGAATTAATTAGAATAATTAATTATGCATTCCGTATGGTTTATTACATTAGAGGTGGTAATAAAAATTTAAATTTTGATATAGATGGTTACTTTAAAGGAACAGATATTCTAGAAAATGAATATTTTAAAGAATGTTTAAAAAGCCTATAGTTTAACTAAAGAAAGAGGGAAAGTAAAATGAGCAAAATTAAAGTAATGGATGAACTTCTAGCTAATAAGATAGCAGCCGGAGAAGTGGTAGAGAAATGTGTATCTATTGTAAAAGAATTAGTAGAAAATAGTATTGATGCCAAATCTACAGAAATTAAAATTGAATTAAAAGAAGCTGGGATTAGAGAAATTAAGGTAACAGATAATGGAATTGGTATGGACAAAGAAGATGCTCTGTTAGCCTTTCAACGCCACGCTACCAGTAAATTATATAAAACAGATGATCTCTTCCATATAGCATCTTTAGGATTTCGGGGTGAAGCTCTTCCATCGATTGCCTCAGTATCAGAAGTAGTTCTAAAAACCTGTCAAAACGAAGAGGGAACCATGATTCATATCAAAGGAGGGCATCTTGTAGAAAATATTAGCTGTGAAGTAAGAGTAGGAACCAGCATTACAGTAAGTAATTTATTTTACAATACACCTGCTAGATTAAAACATTTATCCAGCATTTATTCTGAACTAGCAAGTATCACAGACTATATTAATAAAATAGCCCTATCTTATCCCAATATCAAAATTAGACTAATTCATGAAGAAAAAGAACTATTAAATACAGATGGATCCGGCAATTTATTAAAAGTAATTCATGCAATCTATGGAACTGATATTACTAAAAAGATGCTAAGTGTTTCTGCATCTAATGACGATTATAGTATCGAAGGTTACATTTCGATGCCAGAAGTAAACAGATCAAGTAGAAATTATATGACCACCATTGTCAATGGCAGAGTGATTAAAAATGCAAGTTTAAACAAAACAATCAATGAATCTTACAGTAGTTTCAAGGAAGATACCAGATATCCCATTGTAGTATTAATAATTAAGACAGACCCTTCTTTAGTAGATGTAAACGTTCATCCATCTAAATTAGATATTAAATTCAGTAATTTTGAGGATTTAAAACTACTAATTAGTAATATGATCAAAACCACCATAAAAGGAAAATTATTAATACCAAAAATAGAAATAAAAGAAGAAAAAGAAGAGGGAACATATAAAAATTACATTCTAAACCTAGAAAGACAAGAAATAAAAGAAGACACCATTGCATATGATATAGACTATCAAAAAGACTTAAGTGCTGCGATTAATTTTAACCAAGAAGAAGTAACATTAGATTTTCTAGAAGAAGAAACCAAAAAAGTAGTAGAAGAAGTACCAGATCAAGAAAACAAACTACCAGAGTTATATCCTATTGGTGTAGCCCTTGGAACTTATATCATTTGTGAAAACGAATTAGGAGCTTATCTAATTGATCAGCATGCAGCTCAAGAAAGAATCAATTACGAAAAATATTCCTATTTATTATCACATCCAAATAACAATACTATCGATACGCTAGTACCAATTGTAATAGAATTACCTATCAATGAGTTTTTAATTATCAAAAAGAATATAGAGATTTTAGAAAACTTAAATATAAAAGCTGAAGAATTTGGTAGTAGTTCTTATCGAATTACAACTCATCCAACTTGGTTTCCTAAAGATAAATCATATGATATTATAAGAAATATTATAGAAACAATCATCAAAGAAGAAAAGAACTTTAACTTAGCAAAATTTCGTGATCATCTAGCAGCAACTATTGCCTGTAAGGCCAGTATCAAGGGAAATACTAGAATTACTATAGAAGATATGGAAAGTATCATAAGCCAATTAAGAAAATGCAATAACCCATTCAATTGTCCCCATGGACGACCTACAATCATCGAATTTACAAGATACGAACTAGAAAAAATGTTCAAAAGAAGTATCTAAGAATTGCACCAGACTAAATAATCTGTTATAATTTTAAGTAGAAAATAAAAAGAGGGAGGAATATTATGAATGGTAAAGAATTAAAAGTTGTAGAGTATAACTTAACTTTTGGAACAAATGAAAGAACAGTAAATGTATTTGGACTATTTAAATACAAAAAAAATAATAGTTTGTATGTAATTTATGCAGATGTAGCAACCACTTATAATATCATTTATTATGGTAGTAGTCATATTAAGAATAATTCTATTTTATCAATGAGTACGAAAGAATCAGATATTGAAATTATCAAAGAATATATTTATAAAATAACAAATTCCCTACCTCTAGATAGTTTTGAAATAATTTCTCTAAACGATATAGAAGGAATTGAAATCATTTCATCCAATAGATTAGAAATAAAAAAAGAGGTACTAGAATCACTAATCAATAAAACAATACCCAAAAAAGAAATTGTAGATTTACCAAAAAAAGAATCTACTAAGAAAAAAGGAAAATCAATTTCCATTCTGATTGTATTTATAATTTTAATGTTCTTATTAGGAGGAGGGTATTATTTTCTAAACATATCAAAAAATTCTCCCCCCATTTCTAAGACAATAATTTGTTTAAAAGAAGAAACAGATAAAACTTTAAATGCCTCTATAGAAGAAAATAATATATATAACTTTAATAATAAAGATATTTTAGAAAATATTGAATTAACCAAGATTTTTAAATTTAATGATCATTTATCTTATCAAGATTTTATCAACAAAGGAACTATGTATAAATATATGCCTACGGATGATACGAATGGTGGCTACAAACAAGATGATGAAAACAGTACCTTTACTATTATCACCAAAGAAAGTGTCAGTGCTAGCTACAGCGAGCCAACCAACTATGAAGAAGTATTATATCATTACAAAAAAGAAGGATATACTTGTGAAGAAAAACTACTAGGAGAATAACAAATGGAAAATTTTTATGTACTTTATGGAGAAGATAAAGCCTTAGTAAAACATGAATGTGATAAATTAATAAAAGAATTAAAAGAAACTGACATCATCAAATATGACATGAAACAAGATGATTTATTAGATGCAATTGATGATGCCAAAACAGTAGGAATGTTTAGCACAAAAAAAATAATTATATTAGAAGATTGTTTCTTTCTAACAGCAAGTAAAACAGTTCCTTCTCTTTCTAAATTAGAAGAATATTTAGAACATTATAATAAAGATAATTGTTGCATCTTTCTAACCTACAGCGAAAAAATAGACGCAAGAAAAAAAATAAATAAATTATTATCCAAACATAAAATAATAGAAGTAAAAAAACCAGAAACATCAGATTTAAAAAAATATGCAGAAGATTATCTAAAGAAAAATAACTATCAAATAGAAGATATCAATTATTTGATAGAACATATTGGTAGTTCTCTATCAAATATAAAAAATGAACTTGATAAATTAATGATGTATAAGTTAGAAGAAAAAACAATCAAAAATGAAGATGTTGACAAAGTATGTATTTTTATGAGAGAAGAAGAAATTTATAGTTTAACAGATGCTGTAATAGCCAAAGATACATTAAAATCTTTAACCCTATTAGAAGAATTTCTAAATAAAAGTTATGATGAAATTCAAATTATCATGCTTCTAGCTAGCCAATTTCGATTTTTCTTTCAAGTAAAAAGACTATTAAATAAAAATAAGTCTGAAGCAGAGATTGCTAAAATATTAGAAGTAAATCCATATAGAGTAAAATTTACGGTAAAAAAATTATATGCCTATAGTGAAGATATGATTCTAGATTATATAAAGAAAATAGCCAAAATGGATCACGATATCAAACTAGGTATCATGGATAAAAAACTAGCCTTAGAATTATTTATTACAACAAATAACTAAAAAAGAATTGACTAAATAATGGTAAAGTTTTAAAATAGAATTAATTACTAAATTGAAATGCGAAGATGTGGAGTGGCGTCCATGGAGCAATAAAAAATGAGGGAGTTCATAGAAGAATTAAGTAAGGTGGAACCGCGGGTATTAGCTCGTCCTTACAAAAAAGAAAAGACCCCTCATTTTTTTACTATAAAGGAGGATTATTATGAGTAAATTAACAATGGAAGAATTAACAGCTTATTGCAAACAATATGGTATTATTTACCAAGGAAGTGAAATTTATGGAGGACTTGCCAATACTTGGGATTATGGCCCAGTAGGCACAAGACTTAAAAATAATATCAAAGATGCATGGAGAAAAAGATTCATTCAAGAAAGAAACAATGCCTATGAATTAGATGCCGATATTTTGATGCATCCAAGAGTATGGGAAGCAAGTGGACATGTAGACTCTTTTGCAGATCCATTACTAGATTGTCGTGAATGTAAAACAAGACATAGAGCAGATAATTTAATAAATGAATTTTCAAACAGCAGCATCGGAGATGCCATGACAAATAAAGAAATGGTACAGTACATTAAAGATAACAAAGTACCATGCCCCAAATGTGGCAAATCTAATTTTACCGATATTAGACAATTTAAATTAATGTTTGAAACCTATAGAGGAGTGACAGCAGATGACAAAAGTGTCGTTTACCTAAGACCCGAAAATGCCCAAGGAGAATATGTTAACTATTTAAATGTTCAAAGAAGTATGAGAGCAAAAATACCATTCTCAATTGGACAAATTGGTAAAGCATTTAGAAATGAAATAACACCAGGAAACTTTACGTTCAGAACAATTGAATTTGAACAAATGGAATATCAAACATTTTGCAAAGAAGGAACAGATACAGGTTTCTATAATTATTTCAAAGAATATGGTAAAAAGTTCTTTATGGATCTAGGACTTCCAGAAGAAAAACTAAGATTTCACAATCACGAAAAGCTAGCTCATTACGCTAAAGAAGCCTGTGATATAGAATATCAATTTCCTTTTGGATGGGGTGAAATTAATGGTACCCATAACAGAACTAATTTTGACCTATCAAGGCATCAAGAATACTCTGGAATTAGTCAAGAATACTTAGATCCAGAAACAAATGAAAAATTTATACCATATATCATTGAATCAACCTATGGATTAGATAGAACCGTCTTAGCTGTATTATTTGATGCTTACGAAGAAGAAACTTTAAACGATGGAACAACAAGGGAAGTAATGCATTTTCGTCCATTTTTAGCACCATATAAAGTAGCAGTCTTACCACTTGTAAAAAAATATCATGCTGAGTTCGCAACAGAATTAAAAGAAAGACTTCAAAAAAGTTTTATGTGTAGCTATGATGAAACTGGAAGTATTGGAAAAAGATATAGAAGACAAGATGCCATAGGAACACCATATTGTATCACAGTAGATGATGAAACAATAAACAATGGAACTGTAACAATCCGTGATCGAGATACTATGGAACAGATCATCTTACCACTAGAAGAAATTGAAACCTATATTGAAGAAAAAATTAAATTGTAAAATATGAAAAGTATCTACCACAAAATAGATACTTTTTTCTTATTTATAAGGAAAGTGCGATTTATGGTGATAATTACTAGATAACACGCAAGAGCATAGTTATCCTATGCTCTTGTATAAGTTTTTAGAATATATATATATTATTCAGTGGTAATTATATCATCATAAAACATAATGATAATAGATACTATTCTGTATATATGCATCTTAAAAATTATGTAGTAAAAATAACTAAAGGATAAGTTATAGGATATATGGGTAATACTGGTAATGTAGAACCTATAACTACTAATAGTAATTCGAAAAATGGTACGCATTTACATTTTTGTATTATATGATGGAATACTTTACCAAAAAGGAATTCCGATTGATCCACAAATAGCATTTAAAGCAAAATAGTAATAACAATAAGTAAATATCAAATCATATAATAGTACAAATTAATTGTTTCAAAAAAATATATAATATGTTCAAAAAAAATTGTTATAATCTAAAGCGAAAGCAATGTATTAGTAGCCACTAATATGCTAATGAAAATGCTTTTTATTAATGTTGACTTAATAATTTTAATATGATATCATTTAAACGTAGTAGTGGGAGATAGTTGATAGGTTGCTTTTAAAATCATATTTTTAAGTATGAAGAAAGTAGGAACTTATGAAAAAATTTAGATTACCAAAAGGACTACTTCTAGCGATAGCTGTTGTAGTTAGTGGAATAGCTGTAGTTAGTGCTGATTCTAGTGCATCTTCAAAACTTACTACAATTGCTTCTGGTTCTCATGACGATATAGAAATGAATTGTTCTTATAATGGTCATCAAGGCGGTGCAAAAGCAACTGTATCACCTGGTAGCGTTTATTTAAAATGGAAACTTGATAAGAAAATTGCTATTATTTACTACAATCAAGCAGAGCAAAATATAACTGGTCTTTCAACTTCTAGTTGGTCATGGACAAGCGGATATTCAAAAGGAACTGGAACTTTTAGACACAGATTTACTGCTCAAGATGGAAGTTATACTGGTAATATAGAAGGTTTAAACTACTCTTAGAATTTTTTTTGAGGGAACTATATTCCCTCTTGTTTTTTTGGAGGTAAATATGTTGGATTTAATTAAAGTAACAAAAGAATATAAAATTAATAACGAAAAATTTAGTGCTTTAAATAATATTAGTGTTAAGTTCGATGATGGAAAATTTTATGGTATTGTAGGTCATAGTGGTTCAGGTAAATCAACATTAATAAATATATTGGGACTTTTGGATAATTTTGAATATGGTAAATATACAATTAATAAAATAGATGTATCAAAATTGTCTGAAAGCGAAAAATCTGTTTATAGAAAAAAATATTTTGGATTTGTCTTTCAATCATTTTATTTAAATAAAAATTTAACTTCATTAGAAAATGTAATAATACCAATGTTAATAAATAACGAATTGACCAAAAAGGGTAGAGAAGAAAAAGCAAAAGAGTTATTAATTAAATTAGGATTGGAAAAAAAGATGTATAATAAACCTAATCAATTATCTGGTGGAGAACAGCAAAGAGTTGCAATTGCACGGGCACTAGCAAATAATCCGAAAGTAATTATTGCTGATGAACCAACAGGAAATCTTGATAAAAAGAATGAAAAAATTGTATTTGATTATTTGAAAAAAATTGTTTTAGATGAAGGGAAAACAGTGATTGTTGTTAGTCATAATGATATAGTAAATGATTATGCTGAAATAATATATGAAATCGAAGAGGGACAATTAAAAAAATATTAATATGGAAAAAGAGAACTATTTATATTTATTATCCTTAAATCTAAAATCAAATCGAATAAAAAAATTTATTTTTTCCTTTTTGTTTATTTTGTTCTTTTTAATTGGCAATATATTATTAAATAGTAACTTTATAATTGATAATTATGTTTATCAATCAATAAATGGAAGTTTAGAAGAGAGAACAGTTAGCGTCTATAATAAAGATTTAAACTATGAAGATACAATATCGGAATTAAAAAAATATAATGAAGTATCAGAATTATATAATTCTGGTTATAATATGGCATATGTTTCTGTGGATATATTAGGTGACAAAGAAATAAGTTTAAAACCTTTACCTTTGAAAGAAAAAAAAATATTATATGGTACTAATGTTAAAGATAATGAAGAAATAATTTGTCCTGTGTATTTGGCTTCAATTGAAGATATCAAAACAAGTCAATTTATCGAACTAAAAAATTATTTAAACAAATATATTAATATATCTTATAATAGCTATTATTATTATTCAAGCAGCATAAATGATAAAAAAATAAATCAAAGTTATTCAAAAAAATTAAAATTAGTTGGTTTATATGTCCCAGAAAAAAATATGACAAATAGCACTTATTTAGAGTGTTATATGAATGAAAGCGAAATAATTAAGATTAATCAAGAATCTAAAAATACGTATTCAAAGGAGTTTCTAGCCAATAACACTGTCTATGAGGACGGAATTAATACTACTGTAATTTTAAACAACAAAAAAAATATTCCTGACTTTAAAAATAAATTAGAAAAAAATAGCTTTTACGTTAATGATGTTATGTTTGAAATTGATAAAGACTTAGTTAAAATGATTCAAGTTATTTCCAGAATAGGTTTTATTGTAATGTTAATATTTATAATCACAATTTCTACTTTATATATAAACAATATTATACACGATGAAAAATATAATATTGGATTATATAAAACTTTTGGATTTGATAATAATTGTATTAGTAAGGTTATAAATTTACATATATACACAATAGTATTATTATCTTATATATTAAGTATAATATTTTTGCTGTTTTTAATTAAAATAGTTAAAATGATTTTGTCACAATATATAGTTTTTATGAGTATA
>CACXEZ010000052.1 GCA_902766815.1 uncultured Erysipelotrichaceae bacterium
CTTAATTCAAATGAAATCCAAAGTTTCACCTTAGAGTGGAATTTAACTTTTCAAAGAAACCAGTGGAATTTAAGTCTTCAAATATGTCAATGGTGAGTGAAGCGAATTTATCTTGACCATTGGCATATATTAATCATTATAATTTATAGGGCATAAAGGCATAATTGCCCTTTATGCTTAAATATTATTAAATAACTATTCACTTTTTCATTTTAATATGTATAATAGCAATATAAAAATTATATTTGATAAATTTGAGAGATGGAATTATGTCGTTCAAAAAAAGATATTAGTATTCGATCTCCTTTTGTGATGTCAAAATAATAGTTTTTCTAGTCAAAAACTCTTTATATCACAAGATAAAAGAATAAAAGAAAATCTCTTTTACTCAATTTTGAACAAAATTTCACTAAAAGTGGAACTTAACCTTTCAAACTGGAATTTACTTTTTTCATTTCAGCAAACTGTTACTTCTGTTTGGTTGTTTTTTTACTTAGATGTATATCTAATTTAAAATTGAGTCAATTAGCTACATAAAGAGTCAGAAAAATATCAATACATTTTCACATATTGATATTTATTAATCAATAATAACTCCTTACGAAAACCAAACATTAATATCAACATTTCCATTAATACCAGAAACACTTCCTATATCAGTATATTGCCATATTTTATAATTACCGTTATAAGTACAATAACTATTATATTGAGCAATCCAATCCAACTTATTCTTTACATAAGTATCAAACCTATTCTCAGCCCAATACTTATAAGTATAAACCTTAACTGTATAACCATTATTCTCTAGAATATTAGAGAATGTACTAACAATAGTATAATATTGACTAGAATATAAATTAGTTGTCCAGCGATTTTCTTCTAGATCATAATAAATAGAAACACTTTTATCAACATTATACTTTTTTAATTGCTCTAAAACAAAATTAGCTTCTAATGTAGCAGAAACATTATCAATCGCATAACTATATAAATAAATTCCAGATAACATACCTAACGATTTTGTTCCATAATAATTATTTTCAAACATCGTATCTAAAACACAAGCATCAGTAGTATAACTAGTACCATAACCTAAACGAATAATCGCTCCATCAACACCATCTTTTTTAACAGATGTCCAATCAATATTGCTTTGATGAACAGAAACATCAATAATTTTTCTAACATTACTCCCAAGTAAAACTCCATCAGAATTAAAGAAGTACTTAACATCTTTAATAGTCTTAAAACCAGTTGCAAAAGTTCCATTTTCATAATAATAAGTATATCCATTTATATTACGAAACATAGAATCCACATAGCTTTTCTCTGTCTTTCCAGGAGCATCTTCACCCTTATCAACTAAAGTAATTTGAATTGCTTCCATTCGCTTAGACAAAGTAATAGAACCAGCTATTTCACCATTCTTAGCCCAATCTAACCAACCAAAATCTTCTACGTATGCCTTATAATATATATCATACAATTCTGCCATTTCACCAATTAATTCTATTTTAATAGCTTCCATTCTTTTAGATTGCCCTACAGTACCAGCTATTTCACCATTCAAAACATAATTCTGCCATCCATAATCTTCTACATGAACTGAATACTTCATACTACCACTAACACTCATATTATTAAGTTTAATTTGAATAGCTTCAACTCTTTTGGAAGAACTAGGATATCCCGATATTTTGGAAGAATATACTTCATGTAACCATCCATAATCCTCTACATGAGTACTATACGTTAAATAATTAACATTTTCTCTAAAAATATCTTCACCACTTTCTAAACTTGTATCACTTTTTTCCAACAATCTAATTTCTAACGCCTCTATTTGTTCTCCATAACCTAGACTACCAGTAACTTGATCATTACAAGTCCAATCTAACCATCCAACATCAGAAACATGTACTCTATAATAGACATCATAAAATTGACTAACCTCATCAGTTAACTTTATCTGCATCATCTCAATAATAGAATCACTATTCATTAAACCAGACAAATCACCAGATGAAACATATTCCTGCCATTTACCATTCAAATAACTCCGATATTGAATCCAATCATCCAACAAACCATCATTAATATGAATCTTATACCCATTAATAGGTATTTTTTTACCAACTGTACCAGAAGTAACTCCATTATTTACCATATCTTGCCATTTACCATTTAAATAAGATTGATATTGAATATCAATTTGATTCTCCAAATAAATATAACTATTATTTGTTGGAACTACATCTCCTTTCTTAATTAATCTTATTTCCAAAGCCTCAATTCTTCTACGATATCCAAAAGTTCCAGTAACTTGATCATTACAAGCCCAATCTAACCATCCAACATCAGAAACATGTACACGATAATAAATATCATATTCTTCTGCTAACTCTTCTGTTAGCTTTATCTGTATCATTTCTATTCTTTTAGATTTACCACTAGTACCAGAAATATTTCCAGAAGAAACATAATTCTGCCATCCATCTCCCTCTACATAACTTCTATAGAAAACATCTCCACTTAAAGAACTTAAACTTCTTTCAATAGCAAATGCTTCCATTCTTTTAGATTCACCAACCGTACCAGACATTACACCATCTGAAACTTTATCCATCCATCCATAATCTTCTACATGAGAATAATATTGAATATCTAAAGGCTTTTCTAAATAAATATTACTAGTATTAATTGGAATAACACTCCCCTTTTTAACTAACCTAATTTTAATTGCTTCAATTCTTCTATAATAGCCAAAAGTTCCAGTAACTTGATCATTACAAGCCCAATCTAACCATCCAACATCAGAAACATGTACTTGATAATAAATATCATATTCTTCTGCCAACCCATCTGTTAACTTTATCTGTATCATCTCTATTCTTTTAGATTTACCACTAGTACCAGAAACATTACCAGATGAAACATAATTCTGCCATCCATCTCCCTCTACATAACTTCTATAGAAAACATCTCCACTTAAAGAACTTAAACTTCTTTCAATAACAAATGCCTCCATTCTTTTAGACTCACCAACTGTACCAGACACTCCACCATTAGAAATTTTATCCATCCATCCATAATCTTCTACATGAGAATAATATTGAATGATATCATCAAAACTTTCAGCATGAACATATCCTGCAGGCAACAAAATAATAACAAATAAAAACACTAAACATAATCTATTTCGCATCGTATGCCTCCTTACATTATATACACCTCAGACAGCATAATTATTATATCATAAAAAACATCCATAAAAGATGTTTTTTTAATTTTTACTTATGATATTCAAAATACTTAGGACTTTTACTTAACGTCAAATGTTTACTATCCTTATCACTAGTAAGAAGCTTCTCTATCCCATATCTTTGACACATTCCATCCCAATCAATACCTAACTCTGGATCATTCCAAAGTATTCCACCTTCCATATCAGGAGCATAATCATTATCAATTAAATATTGAAATATAGTATTATCTTCCAAACTAATAAATCCATGAGCATAACCTCTTGGTACATATAATTGTCTACCACTTTCATGATCATTAGAATCATATGGTTTAAGTAATACTGCCGTATGTTGTCCATAAGTAGGAGAACCTTCTCTTATATCAACAACCACATCAATAGCAGCTCCTTGTATTACTTCTACTAACTTAGTCTGACACTTAGGATCTTTCTGAAAATGAAGTCCTCTCACCACTCCCTTAGAACTCTTACTACGATTACACTGTACAACTCCATCAAAATAAATTCCATGTTCTTCCATATCTTTTTGTATAAAGAAAGGACTAAAGTAACCTCTATCATCACCAAATACACTAGGTTCTATAATATAACAGTCTTCTAAACCAGTATCAATTTTCTTTAGCATCTTTTTTTCTCCTTTTGATAAGCATTTTTATACTCACCACTTTGAATATCATCTATCCAATCTGTATGTTCTAAATACCATTTAACAGTTTCTTCAATTCCCTGATCAAACGTATAAGTTAAATTCCATCCAAGTTCTCTTTCAACCTTAGATGAATCAATAGCATATCTTAGATCATGCCCTTTTCTATCACTAACAAATGTAATTAAATCTTCACTCTTACCCATCACTTTTAAAATAGTTTTAACCATTTCTAAATTAGTTCTTTCAGAATGTCCTCCTAAGTTATAAACTTCGCCAACACGACCCTGTCTAACAATTAAATCTACACCAATATTATGATCTTTTACATGAATCCAATCTCTAACATTCTCCCCCTTACCATATACTGGTATACTCTCATCCTTTAAAGCTTTAGAAATAACTACCGGAATCAACTTCTCTGGAAATTGATAAGGTCCATAATTATTAGAGCATCTAGATATCGTTGCTGGAAGCCCAAATGTTCTAACATAAGCCATAACTAATAAATCAGCTGAAGCTTTAGATGAAGAATAAGGACTAGAAGTATGTAATGGTGTATTTTCTGTAAATAATAAATCAGGTCTATCTAGAGGTAAATCTCCATATACTTCATCCGTAGATATCTGATGATATCTCTTAATACCATATTTTAAACTAGCATCCATAAGTACCCCAGTACCAATAATATTAGTAGTTAAAAATATACTAGGATTCTTAATACTATTATCAACATGTGATTCAGCAGCAAAATTAATTACTACATCAAATTTCTCAGTATCAAACAATTGAAAAACAAAATCCCTATCAGTAATATCCCCCTTAACAAACTTAAAATTATCATATTTCTCTAAATCTTTAATATTATTATAATTTCCAGCATACGTTAATGCATCTAAACAAACAAAACTATCCAAAGGATATTTCTCTACTTCATAATGTAAAAAATTACTACCTATAAATCCACATCCACCCGTAACCAAATATTTCATAAATTATCCTCTCTTTCTTACCAATAGCTTAGCATCCACTAACTCTTCACTATATCTATCTGTAGCATCTTTCCAACTAGGCAACAGCTGAAAGCCCTGTACTTTAAGCTTATCTTTACTTAATTTAGAATTTCTAGGTCGATAAGCCTGCTTAGTACCAGTCATTTTCAAATATTCTTCTGTACTAACAGGTACTACTTGAGTATTAATATCATTACTTTCAAAAATATACTTAGCAAATTCAGCCCAAGAACAATACTCTTCATTAGTAGAGTGATAAGTACCATACTTATCTGTCAAAGCCATATCAACAAGAAGTCTTGCTAAATCAACAGTATAAGTAGGCGTCCCAATTTGATCATCCACAACATTCACCTTCTCATGACTCTCTGACAACTTAAGCATAGTCTTAATAAAATTATTACCATTAATACCAAATACCCATGATATTCTAGTAATATAATGACGAGGATTTCTTCTTACTTCTTCTTCCCCTTCATACTTAGTTTTCCCATATACACTCATAGGATTTACCTTATCACTCTCAGTATAAAAACCATCCTTAGTACCATCAAACACATAATCAGTAGACATATATAATATCTTAGCTCCAATCTCAAGAGAAGCATCTGTAATATTTTTAGTACCAATGACATTAACCTGATAACAAGCCCTATCCATATCCTCAGCCTTATCCACAGCTGTCCAAGCAGCACAATGGAAGATAACATCAGGATGATATTCACAAATTACTTTCATAACCTGATCCCTATCAGTAATATCCATCTCATCCTTATCTACTGCCAAATAATCATGAAATCCTCTACGTTCTAACTCTCTTACTATATCATACCCTAACTGTCCATGATATCCTGTAACTAAACATTTCATAATCTGTTTCACCTCACTATTTCTTTTTTACTCTTCTAATCGGATCAATAGATTGATCATTAGCAAGTTCAATTAAATATTTACCATAATCATTTTTAATTAATCCATTTCCTAAATCAATTAATTCTTCTTTACTAATCCATCCATTTAGATAAGCAATTTCTTCAATACAACCAACCATAAGTCCATTTTCTTGAATATTACGAATAAAATTACTAGCTTGTAGCAAACTCTCCTGTGTTCCTGTATCTAACCAGCTATATCCTCTACCTAAAGTTTCTACTTTTAAAGTCCTATCTTCTAAATAAATCTTATTAATATCCGTAATCTCCAACTCTCCTCTAGGAGAAGGTTTTAAATTCTTAGCATATTCTACTACCCTATTATCATAAAAATATAATCCAGTAGCCGCATAATTACTTTTAGGATATTTAGGCTTTTCTTCAATAGAAATAGCATTCCCATCATCATCAAATTCCACAACACCAAATCTTTCAGGATCCTTGACACGATACCCAAATATCGTAGCATTTCCCATCATAGCTTCTGCTTTAGCCTCTTCTAACTTTCTTTGAAGACCATCTCCATAAAAAATATTATCTCCAAGTACCATTGCTACACATTCACGTCCAATAAATTCTTCTCCAATAGTAAACGCTTGTGCAAGCCCCTTAGGTTCAGGTTGAACCTTATACTTCAAGTCAATTCCTAACCACTTACCATCTCCTAATAATTTTTCAAATCTTGGAGTATCCTCCTCAGTAGAAATAATCAAAATTTCACGAATACCCGCAAGCATTAAAACTGACAATGGATAATAAATCATAGGCTTATCATAAATAGGTAATAACTGTTTACTTACCCCCTTAGTAATAGGATAAAGCCTAGTTCCTGATCCACCTGCTAAAATAATTCCTCTCATATCTTACTCTCCTTTCATTTTAGCCTTTTTCTTTGGCTTTCGCTCTCTAATAATATCAGTCTTATATATAAACACAATAACAATCACAAACAATAAAGTATAAATTACCATACCCATTCTACTATCCCCAATAACATAAATAATAGATGCTATAGCAAACAAAACATCAATAAAATAAATAACTAAAACCGACTTTCTAATAGAAAAATTAAGTCTTAATAACTGATGATGTAAATGACACTTATCAGGCATTGCAATTGATTCATGTTTTAACAATCTTCGAATAATAGCAAATAAAGTATCCATAATAGGGATTGCCAATAAAAATATAGGAACAATTAAAGAAGTAAAAGTCACATTCTTATAACCAAGTAAAGAAATAATCGCAATAATATATCCTAAAAACAAACTTCCAGAGTCCCCCATAAAAATACTAGCAGGATAAAAATTATGAACTAAAAATCCCAATGTAGCTCCTAACATAACAAAACTCAAAATCATATCAAGCCCAGCACTTTGAAACATTACAGCAATAACCCCAATCATTAAAAAGTAAATTGCCGCAATACCACCCGCTAAACCATCCAATCCATCAATAAAATTAATACAATTCATAACCGCTACAATAAAAATAATAGTAATAACAGGACTAAGTACCCCAAAATTAATATAAAGTCCAAAAGCACTCATATCTTTTAATAAAATTCCCCCATAAAGTGGAACAATAGAAGCTGATACCAACTGTCCTATAAACTTATAACGAGCTGGAACCGAATTAATATCATCCACAACCTCTATCAAAATAATAATAAAACTACCTATTAAAATAGAATTCATCTGAATAGATTCAAACCCAAATAACATATAGCCAAGCAAAAAACCACCATATATTCCTAAACCACCAAGTCTTGGAATAGGTACCTTATGTACCTTTCTCTGATTAGGAATATCTATTGCTTTAATATGTATAGCAGTCCTCTTAATAACTGGTATAAACAAAGCTACAAACAAAAGCGGAATCAATATCATCCATAATATTTTACTATCAAAATCCACTATATAACACCTCTACCTAAAGTGTAACATAACTTCTATTCAATAGCAATGAACTTAACAAATACTTTACACATAAATATACAACAAAGCTACCACTACACCATTGCTGAAAAACTCATATACTTACAAATAAGCTTTGTTTATTATCCCTTTGTATCTCCCACAAGATTCTCTACTTTCTCAATTACAATACTAAATTCACCCATAAGTAATTTAGGAATCCTTTTCAGAACTATAAAACCTTCAATATAAAAAATATCGAAGGTTTTAATAATTTTAAACTAAGAAGCTTCTTGAAAAACAGTACTATCAAAATAATGTACCTCATCATCTAATGATTTCAAACTTTTAGTAGTAATCAAAAAATAATTATCTCTAGTAATATTCTTATCACTAACCGGATCATCCCAAGTCAAATCTAAATGTAGCCATTCACCATCTAAGTAAACCAAATTCCAAATATGTTGATCATTACTAATCTTATAATTAATAATATTTAACCTATCTAAAAATAATTTCATAGCATCTGAATAGCCACTACAAATACCATATCCTTGAAATAATACTCCATATGCCGTATTAGATCTATAAGTAGTATCCTTAACATTCTTTGTCTTAAGAGTATCATATTCCGTATAATTAATAATGTAATCATGAATAACTCGAATCTTTTCCCTTGCAGACATATTATCTTGAATATTCTCCTCTATAACCTGATCAACTTTCTGATTCAACTTACCAATTTCTTCCTTAGAATAAGTATGTTTAATTTCTATTTCTATTACCTGATCATCAAAATTAAATATAATACTATCAAAACTATTAAAAGGATGAACATAATTATTTAAAATACTAAGTAAATTGGTATCAGAAGAGATCTCCTCCATATCTTGATAACAAGTAGTATAATCTTTGGCACAATATCTTTCAGAATAACTAACTCCAGAATTAATCAAATAATAAATAGAATCAACAATTTCTTTCTTAGAATGTACTTCTGCTTTTTCATAATCATCCACATAAGAAAAATGATCAATAATAAAATAACTATTCTCTTGTGTTGTCCCATATGTTCTTTCTACACTTCTAGAAGTAAGCAAAAAACGAATATCATTCTTAAAAAAAGTACATACAGTAATAAATGTAATCACAAAAGCTCCCACTACTACAATTATTTTCTGACCCAAACTCACTAAGCATCACCCTATTTCTAAAATCATTATATCATAGTATCATAAAAAAAGAAGTAATTTTTTTTATTTTACTTCCATTTCATTTACTTTTTTTGTTAAACGAGATTTTTCTCTATTGACTTTATTTTTATGAACAAAACCTTTTGAGGCAGCGTTATCTAAACTTTTAATTGCTAATTTTAAATATTTTTCTGCAGCTTCTTTATCACCAGCTAAAACAGCCTTATCCGTATTTTTAATTGAATTTTTAACGGTAGACTTTAACATTGTATGTGCTTCTGTTCTCTTACTAATTTGCTTAATTTTCTTTTTTGCATTTGCAACGTTTGCCATTTCTTCATCTCCTTCCACATCAAACTACTACAATTCTAACAAAAAAATGAAAATAATGCAAATAAAATAACAAATTTTTGGAAAAAATATAAATAAATAAGATAATTTAGGAGGATTTTACATGAAAAACAGAATTGATTTAACAAAATTTAACATAAGAACCGATCTAGTAATCGATCATAAAATAGAAAAAGATTATATCACTTCCAATCAAATAAATGATAGTATAAAAGTAACCACTATCGAAGTAAATGATAAATTAGAAAAACAACTGCAAAAAAAAACAAGGAACTTATATAACTATTGAATTTATAGATATTACCAATCATGAAGATCAAAAAGAAGTAGAAATAGTTCTCACTAAAGAATTAAATCAATTATTAGAAAATTTAAATATAAAAGAGTCTGACGAAGTCCTAATCATTGGATTAGGAAACAGATTCAGTACTGCTGATTCCTTAGGACCAAAATGTATTGACAAAACCCTAGTAACAAGACATTTATTTGAATTAAATACAAATGTAAAAAAAGGAATAAGATGTACAGCCGCTATCAGTCCTGGCGTAATGGCCAATACCGGAATAGAAACCTTTGATATCATCACTAGCATTGTAAATAAGATAAAACCAAAATTATTAATCGTAATTGATTCCCTAGCCTCTTCATCCATTGATAGAATTAACAAAACCATCCAAATAACCAATACTGGAATTCATCCTGGAAGTGGTGTAGGAAATCATAGAAAGGAATTAAGTCAAGATACCTTAGGTATCCCCGTTCTAGCAATAGGAGTTCCAACAGTAGTAGAAAGCTCCATTATCGTAAACGATACTATAGACTACTTATTCAAACACTTATCCTATTTAAAGAACAATTATGACAAAAGTAAACTAATTATCACTCCAAATGATCAATATCGAAACAAAATTAAAGAACTAACACTAAGTGAAGAAGAAAAAAAAGAAGTAAGTGGTATTCTAGGAACCTTAAAAGAAGAAGAAAAAAAATCCCTAATCAACGAAGTATTAAATAGTATCCATTATGATATGATAGTAACTCCCAAAGAAATCGACTTCTTAATCGAAAATTTAAGTGAAACAATAGCAAATTCTATCAATAAAAGTTTGCATTTAGCCCTAAATGATTGACAAATAAAAATTTTTTTCTTACAATAATCTTGAAAAAATTTGAAAGGAGATTTTGTCATGAAAAAAATTTTTACACTAATAAGCATGTTGGTAATGTTACTAAATATCCAAGTAGTATCTGCAGCCACATTAAACTGTAATACCATACTTACTACAGGATCAACTGGTGAGGAAGTAAAAATTCTACAAGAAAAACTAAATCGCACAATGAAATGCAATTTAGATGTAGATGGAATTATTGGTTCTAAAACAAAAGAATGTATTATCAAATTTCAACAAAGATACAAACTAGAAACAGATGGAATCGTTGGTCCCAAGACTTGTACTAAACTAAATAATGTATACAACGCTATAAATAAAAGTAGTTATGTGGTAGTAATTGGTGACGAAGTAAATGTAAGAAGTGGAGCTAATACATCCTCTGCAATAAAAGGAACTGTAAAACAAGGAGAAGTATTAAAAATATACGGAACCAAATCAACAGATGGAAAAACTTGGTATAAAGTATACATCAAACAAACCAGAGTAGATGATCACTATGGATACATCAGTGAAACCTACGCTAAAAAAACAGCAATACTATTAGATATCTCATCTCAACAACTTACTTACTATAACAATGGAAAAATAGATTGGAGTGTTCCAGTAATTACAGGAAAAAAAGATTCTCATGATACACCAATTGGAAGATATATCTTAAATCCAATCAACAAAAAAGAAAATACTACTTTAACAGGACAAAATGATGATGGAACAAACTATAATGCTTTTGTAAATTACTGGATGCCATTTATCACAGAAAGAGGAATTGGATTCCATGATGCCACATGGAGAAATATTGACGATTACACCAAAACAACCTATATAGAAAATGGAAGTCATGGTTGTGTCAACATGAGATTTAATGATGCCAAAAAACTATACGAAAGCATCAAATCTACAACCTACGTAATTATAACTAACTAAAAGAATATCTGATAATGAAAATCAAATATTCTTTTTTTTACTTCAAAATAGTCTGAACCCTCTCCTCAAGTTCATCACTGATACTATCAACAGAACGCATCTTACCATCATTAACACATTCAATCATCTTAAAATGATACAAAGCTTTTAATTCCAAATAAGTTTGCTCAGCCAATTTTAAGTGCTTTTTATCCTGTTCATTCTGATCTAAAGCCTGATCTCTTCTTCTTTGAAGTTCCAACGTAACTTGATAAGGAACATATAACAAAATAACCAAATCCGGCCTTGGTAATTCTAACAACTCAAATTCTAGAATTTCAATTTTTTTAAAGAAAGAAAACCTTTCCTCTTGACTAGCTATCTTCCCACCCTGATGAGCCATATTAGAAAATGTATAACGATCCAAGATAACATTAATTCCCTGATCTAACAACTCTTTAATTTTTTCAACATTATATTTACGATCAGCCGCATAATAAAGAGAAGATACATAACTATCCACATGACTAGCTCCTTCAGGAAACCAGCCCTCATCCTGAAATAAACCTTCACACAATTCAGGCTTTCCCAAATAACAAGCTCCAATAATCTTACCAGTTGGTGTATCATAATTAGGAAAAGATAAATGCCTTGCTAAAATATTTTTTTTCATTAATTTATCCTCTAATAATTTAGCTTGTGTTTCTTTTCCCGAACAATCAGTCCCCTCAATAACAATCAACTTCCCTCTCACTCATAACCATCTCCTCTATTTTTCTACATCATACCATATTTCTCAAATAGGATGTCAAAAATTAACTACCTAGTTTTAAACAACACTTCTAAAAATCATAGTTGTTATTTAAAGAAGAAAATGTTATACTTTAAATGGAAGTGATATAATGGAAAAATTTTTAACTTACTTTTGCATTTTCTTTACCTATTCTGTAATAGGCTGGGTAATAGAATCTACTCTTGTAAGTATACATGAAAAGAAAATAATTAACAGAGGGTTCCTAATTGGCCCATATTGCCCTATTTATGGATATGGCTCCCTAGTAATGATACTATACTTAGACCAATACAAAAATAACATTGTCACAGTCTTCTTTTTAGCAATTATTATATGTTCCATATTAGAATACCTAACAAGTTATCTAATGGAAAAATTATTTAAAGCCAGATGGTGGAACTACAGTGAGAATAAATTCAACTTAAATGGAAGAATTTGTGGAAAAAATGCATGCCTATTTGGAATTGGAGGAGTAATTATCATTTATCTTGTACACCCATTTTTAAATAGCATTGCTAAGTTATTAAATCAAAATCTATTTAATATTTTAAACATAATATTTTTAATAATATTCTTAACAGATACTATCATCTCTCTAAATATTGTCAATAAGTTTAAAAATACTGTTAGTAATATCGAGCTAAGAAAAGATTCTTCACAAGATTTCTCTAAACTAGTAAAAGATACCTTATTTAAAAATCATCAAATCTTTCAAAAAAGATTATTATCCGCTTTTCCAAATGTAGACCTAAAAGAATTTACTAAATTAAAAGAAAAATGGAAAAAAGCTACTAAAAACAAGTAGTTTTTATAATTTACTAGTAACAAAATAACCACTCAAAAATAATATTAAACTAACAATAATAGAAGAGATTCCTGTAAAAAAAGGAAATAATTTCACTATGAGCAAAAAAACAGAAGAAAAAGAAAAACCTAATATAACAGCAAAAGTCTGTTCCTTATAGTGTTCAAACAAATAATTAACAAGCATAGTAACTATCACCATTCCCAAAAACAATCCCAAAGAAAATGGAAGCAAAAAGAATAAGTTTTCTTTTAACATAGAAATAGATAAAATATGACTAACAATAGTAATATAATAAGAATAAACTCCCATTAACATAAGTAACGCCGTAGAACTAACGCCTGGTATAACAGTTCCAATGGCTTCCAATATTCCTGATAAGAAAAAAATAACTAAATCCACACCATTATGTTGAACCTCATAAGTAAAATCAAGATTTGCAATAGACAAACCCGCTGTCAGAAAAAAAGAAAACAAAACAAACATAATATTTTTCTTATGATGAGAAAAATTACGAGCTACAACCGGTATTCCTCCCAAGATCAATCCAATAAAAATAGCGTTAGTATAAAGATAATATTTCTGAAGAAAAAAAACTACTACTTTACTAAATAAAACAATTCCCATCATAATTCCTATACCCAGCTCTAATAAAAACCAAAAATTTCTCTTAACATCATCAAAAAAATGAGTAATAGAATAAATAGCTTTATCATAAAGATGAAAACTAATCATTAAAACTGCCCCACTTAAGCCAGGAATAACCTTAGCAATTCCAATAATAATCCCTTTAATTAAATTTTTCATACTTCATTATATGCTAACATTCATTAATTATTATTGACTAGCATAATAATTAATGGAGGGATTCATGAAAAATTGTTATAGAAATAATCTTATCGAATTTGCAATGTTACAACTAGATAAAAAATACGTATGGGGCTCCCAAGGTCCAGAAGAATTTGATTGTTCTGGACTCACCTATTATCTATTTAAAGAATTATTTAATATAGATATTAACAAAAATGGAATTGGTTTAGGAGATACAACAAAGCAAATGACCAATAATCTAGGAATTCTAAAAGAATATAAAGAAGATGATCCAAATAAAAAAGATTATTTAAAAGACATAAACGTAGGTGATCTTATTTTCTTTCATAAACAATCTATGGAAGAAAATCATCCTTCACCAAACAACAGATATCCAGGACACGTTGGAATTTACTTAGGAAATGAAAAATTTATTCATGCATCATCAAATGCCGGAAAAGTTATTATTAGCCCCTTAACTGATGAATGGCTAAAATCCTTAGTAGCAAGTAGAGATATCATTAATAGTATTATAAAAGAAAGCTGAGTGATAATAATGAAAAAATTCAACATGATTGATGAAGAATTTGTTTGTGAAAACTGTCATAAAAAAGTAGATAAATTACACTATACCGCAAGAGATCATTGCCCCTATTGCCTATATTCAAAACACGTAGATATCTTTCCTGGTGATAGACAAAATACCTGTCATGGCCTATTAAGACCAATTAATATAGAAAAATACAAAAACACTTATAAAATTATTTATAA
>CACXEZ010000053.1 GCA_902766815.1 uncultured Erysipelotrichaceae bacterium
CAATCTTTAAAGTCAGGAGATGTAATTACAATACCTGCAAACATTAAGCATTGGCATGGTGCTAAAAAAGATTCGTGGTTTAGTCATTTAGCAATAGAAGTACCTGGTGAAGATACATCTACAGAATAGTGTGAACCTGTAAGTGACGAAGAGTATAATAAGTTAGATTAAAAGGAGAAAAATATGATAAAGTACGGAATAAAGGAACCTTTTATAAAACCCAAAGGGATTAAATTTAGAGATGGACAAGATTCTAATATCGTACTTCCTAAAGTTGCAATCGGAGTTTTTTCTAGACATTTATTTCAGGATATTATAGAAAAATTTAGTTGTAAAGAAGTGGGGTATATGTCATGCGCTAATTGGGAAAAAAACATTTATATTTTAAATTATAAAGATACCTTATTAACGATTTTTATGGCAGGAGTTAGTGCACCAATTATTGCTTCTGATATTGAAGAACTACATGCTCAAGGAGTAGAAAAATTTATAATTTATGGTAATTGCGGTGTGCTTGATTCAAAGATTGAAGACTGCTCTATAATCATACCAAATAAAGCATATAGAGATGAAGGCACAAGTTATCATTATATAGAAGAAAGCGAAACAATTGAATTAAATCCAAATTATCAAAAAGAATTTATAAAAATTTTAAATCAACATGGTTTTGAATATATAACTGGAGCAACTTGGACAACCGATGCATTTTATAGAGAAACTTTAGATAAAATAGAGTACTATAAAAAAATGAACGTAAAAACTGTTGAAATGGAAGGTGCTACTATTGCAGCAGTATGTAAAAAATTAAATATTGAATATTTTACATTTTATTATGCTGGGGATAATTTAGATAGTGTAGAATGGGATAAAAGAAGCCTTGAAGGATTAACAAATTTTGAAAAGAAAAAAGAAGTTACTTTTTTAGCATTAGAATTAGGTAAAGAAATTTCTTAATAACAATGCAAATATTACATTAACAAAACAGTGTAAATAAAGAATATAATAAGAATGGAGAATAATATATGAATCATAAATTATACAAACAAATTTCAGAATATCAACCATATGATGAAAGAGAAAAAATAGATAAAGAGGTAATGCTAAATTTTATAAAAAGTAATGAAGATGTTTTAACAAGAGATAATAAAGTAGCCCATTTTACAACATCTGCTTGGATTACAAATAAAGAAAGAACAAAAGTACTTATGATTTATCATAACATATACGATTCATGGGCATGGGTTGGTGGACATGCCGATGGAGATGATGACTTATTTCATGTTATAAATAAAGAAATAGAAGAAGAAACTGGATTAACAAACATAAAACCACTTATAGAAGGAATATATGGAATAAACATAGTTACTGTTGATAATCATATAAAAAGAGGACATATAGTAAATTCGCATTTACATTTTGATGTTGAATATTTATTTGAAGCAAACGATAATGATAATATAAGAATAGAAGAAGACGAAAATAGCGGAGTTAAATGGATAAATATAGATGAAGTTAATAATTATACAACAGAAGAAAAAATGAAGCCTATTTACAGTCGTCTAACTAAAAAGCTAATTAAGTTAAATAACAAAAGATGATTTCTAGTTGATAGGAATCATCTTTTCTAGTTCATTTAATTATTTTTCTAAACAATTTTCATTAAAATAAATATTTTCATCTTCAATATTTAACATAAGTTTGGTATAATCAGTATGAGTCATATAATCAGATCCTTTCAATGTTTTATTAGACAATTACATTGTATCATAAGTTTCTGGTATGACTCACTTTTATTTTAATAAAAATAGTGTAAGTGATTTTTACTCACCAACACTATTTATTATAGAACCAAAACATCAGTTTAAGCTGATGTTTTTAATATGTATTTATTATAGTAATTAGATTTTTTTTGTATTTCTTTATATAACTTGTTGTATCCTATTTCTTCACTTATTGTTTTTTTGTTTGCAAATAGATTTGTTCCAAGTCCTAATCTTTCATCTTTAATATTGGCACCTATGCTACTTAGTGTTGTTGGATATATATCAAAGGCTGTGAATTCTCTTTTTTTTGTGTTAATTGCTTCATTTGGTGTATTAATAAATAAGTTAAATATTGTTCTTTCATAGGTATTATTCACTTTGTAAAAGTCATTTCTCATTGTTAAGTGATCTCCAGTAATTACTATGGTTGTATTATTATAGAATTCTTGTTCTTGAATCCATTTAATAAAGTCATATAGCATGATATCTTCACAATAGAAACTATTGGTGTAATGATCAGGGAATTTGTTTTCACATGATTTATCTACATATCCTTCAAAGAAGTGAGTATCAGCAGTTAGTAGGGTGAAATTAAATGGTTCATTATTTTTGGAGATGGATTGTAATTTTGATTTGGCTATTTCAAATAATTTTTTATCTTCATATCCCCACCATACTTTATAGTTATATGGAATATCTCTGTTATTTTTTGCATATTCATAATCTAGTATTTCATAGTTGCCATGTTCGGTGAAATATTTTTTTCTTTCACCAAAGTTGGCATCTGATCCTAGTAGTAAATAGTTATTATAACCATTTTCTAATAAAATATCTCCAAGGGAAGTAGCTCCTTCTAAAAAATTATTATTATTATTTTTAGTTTTGATGTAGATAGGAATTCCTGCTGTTTGAGATATCATGCCGGCGATGGTCCAATTAGTGCCATGTAGATTTTTGAATCCTCCTATTTTGTCTGTATTAGAAAAATTAGTATAGGTTAGTGCTAATTTTTCTAAGTTAGGCATATAAGATTCTTTTTGTATTCCACCATTACTGGTTGTAAAATTACTATTTTCTAAAGATTCTACATAAATATAGATTAGATTTCTTCTTTCATTAAATGTTATGTTTTCTTTGTTATAGGGTACGTAATATGTTTCATATAGATTAGATTTATTTAGTTGGTTGTATATATAATTGGAGAGTCCTGTTTGTATGCATACCAGTATGATAGAGATTATAGCAATACTTATGGAATATTTTTTGATATTAATGGGAAATATATTTATTTTTTTTTCTTTGATGGTAATAGATTTATTTACTTTTATAAATAATGGTATGCATAGAGAACAAGAGATGATTGTAGTTAGATAAAATAATTTTATATATAAGGATTTTAATGATATTAAATTGAGAGTTGTGGTATTAAATAAATTATATAGTAATTGTTCTAGATATGTTGTGTTAAAGAATATTTTTAATTCGTATGTTAAGGAAAACACAAATGATGCTAATATTATTAATAATATATAAAATACTTTTTTCATGATTACACCTTCTATTTAGTTCATTATAGCATATAATTTTTATTTTGTTAATTTTTTGACTACACAACATTGTGGTTCTTTTTGGCTTGTGTTATACTTAGTGTGTGAGTGTGATAGTATGAAGAATCAATTTAAATTTAGGGTATTAAGTGTTATTTCTATTGTTTTTTTATGTATTGGAGTTACTATTAAGGAATTTCAAAATGATACCTTTTATGTTATTAAATTGGGTGAGTATATTAATCACCATGGGGTTGATTTATGGGATCATTATAGTTGGGTGGCTAAGTTATCTTATACTTATCCACATTGGCTTTATGATGTTTTTATCTATTATATTTATCATTATTTTGGATATATGGGTGTTTATGTTAGTAATATTGTTTTATTTATTATTTTAATATTGGTTGTTTATTATATACATTTAAAGTTACATAAGAATGATTTTATGGCTTCTTTTGTTTCTATTTTATGTGTTGTTTGTTTGTTTGCTTTTGCCACGGCGAGGGCTCAGTTGCCATCTGCTATTTTATTTTTATTGGAAGTTTATTTTATAGAACAATTGATACAAAGTGGTAAGAATCGTTATATTGTTTATTTGATGATTGATTCGTTGTTAGTGGCTAATATACATGGGACATCTTGGTTATTTTATTTTATATTATTTTTACCTTTCTTTGCAGAAGAAGTTGTTTGTTATATTAGTCATTTAACTTTTTTTAGAAAGAAAAAGTTAAATGATAAGATTTTAGTTTGTAAGATACCTCATATTAAGAAGTTGCTAGTATGTTTTATATTATGTTTTATGATGGGACTTTTTACTCCTAGTCGGATTTGTTATAGCTATGTTTTTAGAGTTATGATGGGAGATAGTCAGAACTATATTATGGAGCATGCTCCTTTGATAGTTATCTATAATCCTTGTTTTATTTCGGGAATTTTAGTATTATTAATAGTTTTAATATTTACTAATACTAAAATTTATTTGAGAGAGATTTTTATGATTGGTGGATTAATTCTTATGAGTTTGATGTCTTGTAGGCATTTGCTTTTCTTTTATTTGATTGCTTCTCTTTATATATCTGTTATTTGTGTTAGGGCATTAAAGATAAAAAAAGATAGAACTTTAGAAATATTAGGGAATATTATTGTAAGAAGCAAAGTAGTATATTTTTTGATTTTAATTATTATAGGTGGATTTTCCTGTTCTAAGTTTTTAGAAAATCAAAAAAAGGACTATGTTCCTCGAAAGGAATATCCTGTTGATGCAGTCTTATTTATTAAAGAAAATTTAGATGTAGATAATTTAAAGTTATATAATGATTATAATTTTGGTAGTTATTTGTTATTTGAAGATATTCCTGTGTTTGTAGATAGTAGATGTGATTTATATTTAAAAGAGTTTAATGGTCTTAGTTATAGTATTTTTGATGATGCGATTGGTATGGCTCGTAAGTATGAGAAAAAGTTTCGATTTTATGGTGTAGAATATGCCCTTTTGAGTAAAGAAGATATTTTGTATCAGTTACTTGATAAAGATAGTAATTATCAAAATATTTATCATGATAAATATTTTGGGATTTTTAAAAAGTTATAGTTTTTTATAGATTCCAAATGAGTTTTCTGTTTCGGTTATTTGATAGTTTTCCATGATGTATTTATATAATGTTGGAAAACTTTTTTCTAGATTTTGTCTGTCTTTAATTAATAAAATACAATCTTTTTCTTTTATTTTGTTTAGCATTATTGTTTCTCCATGAGTTCCTACATTTCCGGCAAGGGGAATATCGAAGTAGTGATGATAGTTATTTAGAGGTAACATATAGGCTATGGAACTATTATCTAATATGTAAGTTTCTTTGTCTTGTTTTTTTACAAATTCTGAAACATTTATTATGTTTCTTTTGTTTCCAATGTTTAGGCGTATGAACTTATAGACATTATATTCATTTAGTTTTGGACTCTTAATATATATTTGGGTGGATTTTATATTGATTATGTTTATTGTTATTATAATTCCTAGTAGAATAAGTTCTTTTTGCACTTTTAATTTGAATTTATGATTGTAGATAAATAAGATACTACAAGGAATTAGACTTATAATTAAATGAATTGGATCTAGTATTGGATAGTTGATAATTAAGTAAAAGGAAGAGTATACAATTAATATTATATTAATATAGTTTATTTTATTTTTATGTTTGTATTCTTTTATTATTATAGATATTATGTATAGTATAGAAATAATTAATATTATTAGGCATTTATTACTTAGTTTTGAGTTGAATCCTTTTAATCCTAAAATTGTTAAATCTATAAAGTCATTTGTTATATGATTGGTTAATAGATAAATGTAGAAAATTGTTAAGATGGTGATCATTCCGATGATTCTTCCTTTTATTTGGTTATATATTTTTTCTTTATAAATTATTTTATACAAGATTAGAGTCATTATGGATGCTGCTGATGTGATAATTCCGGTTGTTTGTTTGGTAAGGGTGCTTAATCCTAAGAGAGTTCCAATTAAAATATTTTCTTTTACAGTTTTTTCTTTTTTGATTTCTAAATTAATGATTAATAATAGTAAAATTAAATTAAAAAAATTATAATCACTATAGGTAAATATTAATAATAAATAGATGGTTATTATTAAAAATATTTGTCTTTTAAGATCGGGGATATTTATTTTTTTTAAGATTTTTGATAAGATATGGGTTAAGAATATATATAGTAGAATGTAACTGATTCTGTATATGTATAAGTGTTTTCCAAATATTTTTAAAATTATTCCATTTATTATGGCATATAATGGTGTAGTGATCATATTAAACTCTTTATAAGGGATTAGGCCATTAGCAAAATTTATGGCATTACTAAAATTCCATAATTCGTCTAAATTGTTTAATTCACTAGTAAATATTATGATTGCGATCGATAAATAGATTGATATGTTTGATAAGAGTTTATAATATTTATTTTTTTTCATATAGTTTGTGTACTCCTTTCACTTTATATTTATTTTACAATATAAAATAAAAAAAATAAATATGTAAGTTAATAGATTTATTTTTCATATTTCGTTGGTTAACTTTCTTTGTTTTTTGTTTTGGGTAATGTATAATTAGTTTAGTTGGATAGATATGGTGATGGTATGTTTTCGTTTTTGAAAGATAATTTTTTACAGATAGTTAGATTTGGAATTGTTGGAATCTTTAATACATGCAATTCTTTGATTATTTATTATATTCTTTTATATGTTCATGTTCATTATATGGGTGCTAATTTTATTGCTTATATTTGTTCTTGTTTTATTTCTTATCAGTTTCAGATGAATTTTGTTTTTAGGACAAGTTGTGGGAATTATTTTAAATATTATGTTATTTATTTATCCTCCTTTTTTATTCAAATGTTTGGAGTCTATGCTTTGGTGGAGTATTTGGCTATTTCAAAAGAAATAGCACCTATTTTGATACTTTTTGTTACTGTTCCATATAATTATCTTATTAATAAGTTTTGGAATTTTAAGATGGAGGATCAGGCTGATTACTCACATACTTTTGTTATTTGTGCTTATCAAGAATGTCATTATTTGGAGGAATGTATTTTATCTATTGTGCATCAAAAATTATTTTCATCTGTTATTATGGTAACCTCTACAGATAATGATTTTATTCGTTCTTTGGCAAATAAGTATGGAATAAAACTTTATGTTAGAAAAGGGAAGAGTGATATTCAGAAGGATTGGAATTTTGGCTATAAACATGCTAAGACAGATTTGGTTACTCTTGTTCATCAAGATGATATTTATGATGAGTTTTATTTATATGATGTTATGAATTACTTTTTAAAATACAATAATGTTTCTTTTGTTTGTACTGATTATTATGCATTAAAGAATGGTGAGAAAACAATTGATATTAATAGTAGATTGAAAAGAGTGTTGAAATTTCCTCTTCGTTTTTCTTTGTTTAATTGGATGTCTTTTTTTAAAGTTATGTCATTGTCTTTTGGAAATAGTATTAATTGTCCATCTGTTACTTATAATAAACGAAAATTAGGTAATGGTAATTTATTTACGTCTAAGTTAAAGTTTTCTTTAGATTGGGATACTTTTTTGAAGATTGCTATGTATAAAGGAAGGATCGGATATATTAATAAAAAACTTATATGTTATAGAATTCATGAAGAAGCTACAACTATGAAATTTGTGTTAGATGATGATAAGAGATATCAGGAAGATTTTTATTGTTTTTTACAAGTATGGCCAAGATGGATTGCCAAAATTTTTATGAAATTTTATGAAAAAGCTGGTAGAACTTATATTAATTTGAAAGATTGAGGTAGAAGTTATGAGGAATATTTTATATATAGTAATGCCTGTTTTTAATGAAGAAGAGGTTATTCAGGATAGTATTGTGGTAGTTAGTAATAAAATAAAGTCTTTAATTAAAAGTAAGAAAATTAGTAAAGATAGTAAATTGGTTATTGTTGATGATGGTAGTACAGATAATACTTTGGCTATTGTTAAAGAAATACAAAAGAAGAATTCTTATCTAATGATTATAAAACTTGCTCATAATAAGGGACATCAGATTGCAATGTATGCTGGATATATGGAAACTTATCAATGTGCTGATATGGTTATTAGTATGGATGCTGATTTGCAAGATGATATTTTAGTTATTGATGAAATGATAGATGAATATTATAAGGGAAATGATATTGTTTATGGGATACGTAATAATAGGGATACAGATACTTGGTTTAAAAGAAATAGTGCTATTCTATTTTATAGATTTATGTCATTTCTGGGGGTAGAAATTATTATTAATCATGCTGATTATCGATTGATGAGTAAGAGGAGCCTAGAGGTGCTTTCTCGTTATTTAGAAAGTAATTTATTTTTAAGGGGAATTATTCCTTCTATTGGGTTTCCTAGTAGTAGAGTATATTATAAGAGATTGGAAAGAAAAGCTGGTAAGAGTAAATATAATTTGAAGAAAATGATAGGACTTGCTGTTGATGGAATTACATCTTTTAGTGTAAAACCTATTCGTATTATTATACATATTGGATTTATTTTATCTTTAATTAGTTTTATTTATTTAATTTATGTTGTTATTTGTCAGTTAAATGGGGCTGATAATGTT
The DNA here is from genome assembly GCA_902766815.1 of uncultured Erysipelotrichaceae bacterium. The sequence goes on from CACXEZ010000053.1 coordinate 8,461, forward strand.
AAAGGATGGGCTTCCATGGTTGCTTTAGTTAGTTTTTTTGGTAGTTTTCAAATATTATGTATTGGTGTTATTGGAGAGTACATATCTAAAATATATATAGAAACGAAGCATCGACCAAAATATGTTGTAGATCAAGTGATTGGAATTAAGGGTAAGTAAATAATTTATTTATTTTTGATTAGTAAAATTTTCTTGTTTTTTTCCTTTTTCTATGGTATTATCTTATTATAAGATATGGATAGGAGAGTAATATGAATATGAAAAAGAAATTTGGTTTGATATTATTTAGTTTTTTAACTATTTTTTTGGGTATGATAAAGGTTGATGCTGCTACTTTTACTAAGGGTAGTAATACGCAGATTTGGTATGTTAGTTATAATTATACTTATTATAATAAACAAATTGATGGAACTGTTGCTTATTGTATTCAAATGAATAGATCTGTTCCTTATAGTGGATATTCTGGTTATTCTAGTGGGTGGAGTAAATATAAGTATGATGCTTATGTATCGGCTCAGATTGTGAAGATAGGTAAGTCTAAATATACGGGAACTACTCAGTATTTATATATTCAAGAAGCACTTAACTGTTATAAAAGCTATAGTGGAGCTTATTTGGGGGCTTGTGGTAATTCTTCTATTACCTCTTTGATTAGCTCTGCTAAAACGGCTGTTAGTAAATATAAATATACTAGTGGTAGTAGTAAAAGCTCTCTTCCTAAGATTAATTTAGAAACTTCTGATAGTACTCTTTCTAATTCTGGTAATATGGGTAATTATGTTTCTTCTAAGATTGATTTAAAAGGAATTGTTAAAACTTATGGTGGAACTAGTTATGAGAAAGTTGCTCCTAGTTATAAAATTACATTAACGTCTAGTGTTGAGGATTCGCTTGCTTATATTTGTTCTACTAATACTTATAGTGATAGTACTTGTAGCACTGATGCTACTGTTACTAATGTTGAGGACTATTCTTTCTATGTGTATTTAAAGAATGGTGGTATTGATGGTGGAAATGTACAAATTAATGTGAGTGGCAACAATTCTAGTAGTTATCCTTCTTCTTATTTGTGGATTCCTTCTAATGAAGCTTATCAAAGAATGGTTACTTATACTACTGTTACAATTAAGAGAACTATTTCTACTTCTTTGACTTTAAATTATTCAAAAGTTAATTATTATTCGGCATCTTTAAAGAAAGTTGATGAGAATGGTGAAGATTTAAAAGGGGCTAACTTAACACTTTATACTGCTAGTGATAAAGAGGGTAAAAATAAGATTAAAGAGTTGTGTACTATTTCTGGTGATGCTACGAGTTGCTCTAATAATAATTTATCAACTGTTGATCAATCATATGGTTATAAAACTGGTAATTATTTATGTTATATAGAATCTACTGAACCTAGTGGATATAAAAAGATTGATACAGTATGTAATGAGATAAAAGTTGGCACTACTCAGGATCTTTATTATGTTGGTAGTAAGGCGATTTCTTTGGAAATATATCAAAAATATGTAGGTGCTGGTAATTATTGTATTACAAATACTGAAGATAATTTTGATGTTACTTATATTAGTAGTGTTTTGGCTAAGGGAATTGAAAACAATGATAGTTTAACTAGTGGTAATTGTGAGTCTGTTGATGTTAGTTCTGGTGATTCTAATGGTGGTTCTTCTGAAGGAAGTGGTTCCAGTGAAGGTGAAGGATCAGGTACTGAACCGGTAGTTACTAACTATAAAAAATCAATTTGTGTTGCTGGTGATAATACATATGATGAAACTGGAGAATATTGTTTGGAACATGATCCCCTTAGTTATTATCAACAGTTGAATGGGGATTCTCATATTATTGTTACGAATGCTTTGAATGTTTTAAATATTAGTAAAAAAGCTATTACTGGAGATGATGAAGTTCCTGGGGCAACTTTGGCAATTTATACTACTGATAATAGTGGTAAATGTACAAATGTTTTAGCTAAAGCTAAGAGATTTGATTTTCAGGAATATACATATGCTGCTCCTGAAGAGGGAGATAAAGTTGAGGAAAGTGATAATACCAATATTCGAGTAGAAGAGGATAAAGAAGGAGATGCTAATCTTGGAAAAGAAGAAAGTGATGCTAGCGAAGACACTACTGAGATTTCCGTTACTGAAGGATTGAAGTGGGTATCTTCTAATACTCCTGCCATTGTTTCTGGTCTTGATTCTGGGACTTATTGTTTGATTGAGGAACTTGCTCCTAAGGGATATAAAAAGGTTACATCTACAACTAAATTTACAATGTCTAGTGATGGAAGTGTTAAATTAGTAGAGAATGCTGATGGTGCTGCTGATTTAAAGGATGATGAAAATGGAACTAGTACTCTTACACTACATGATACTTTAATAGAGGTTACTATTAGTAAAGATGATATTGCTACTAGTAAAGAGTTACCTGGTGCTACTTTGGCAATTTGTACTGCTGGTAAAGATGAAAATGGTGAGTATACTATGTCTGTTAATAATTTAGGAGAATGTAGTACAGTATCTTTAGCAGATGGTTCGCTTGCTACTTGGGTAAGTACTGATAAGCCTCATATTGTTAGTGGATTAGGAGCAGGGACTTATTATTTAGTAGAACAGACAGCTCCTAATGGTTATTCTACGGCTGAGTCTATTTTGTTTGTTGTAAAAGAGGATGGAACTTTAACTGATATTAATGGCAAGGCTTTGTCTGAAGGCAAGTTGGTTATGCATGATAAAGCAATTGGAGAAACTAAGACAGGAATGATTGGAATTTATGTTTTAAGCGGAATTTTATTAATTTCTGTTTCGTTGGGAATTGTTAGTTATATAAATCTTCGTAAGAGGAGTAAAGAGGAAATATTTGTAAATGGCAAGAAAGATAAATAAATTGTTTTTATAAGTTTAGGATTGAAGATGGGATGATAGTAAAACAACAAATATCAAACAATTGTTATTTATTGTTTTATAATACATATGAAATATTTTGTTTAGGTGGGTGTATCATGATGAAACGATATAAGAAGAAAAAAAATAAAAAAATAAATAAGAAGAAAGTGTTGATTGTCATAATAGGTTTATTAATTATCATATCTGTTATTTTTCAATTTTGTTTAAAGAAATCGGGAAATGATGATTTGAAGGAAAATGATCAACAAGTGTTTGACGGGAAAATATTCTATGTATTAGAAAAGGATGACCTTACAAATCATGTTAAAATTTCATTTACAATAAAATCAGATAATGGTATTAAAAAAGTTTTTTTACCAGATGGGTCTTTTATGGATTATGATAATCAGAATCAAGTAAAATTTGAATATACTGTAGATAGAAACGGGGAATATTTTATACAAGTTATTGATTCTGATGGTAATATAGGAAAAGAGAGTATTGAAATAACAGCAATAAGTGAGTAGTAAATGGATGTTTGAATGATTTTTTTGTTTTTTTGATCCGAAACTAGACTTGACATCTATTTATATTCATGGTATAAGTATGATAAATAATAGGGTTTTGGAAATAGGTAGGAGTGGAGTAAATGAATCAATATGGTAGTAAAAAAAATAAGAAGTCTATAGTTTTAATATTAATATTGTGTTTTCTTTTATTTGTTGCATTATTTACAATTATTAGAGAAATTAGCAAAAATGAACATGCTTCAACAAGTGAAACAAAAACCGTAGAGACGACAAAAGAAACGAAAATGAGCTATGAAATTTTAGAAAATAGTTCTGATAATACGGTAATTATTAGTTTAATAGTGAAGTCTGAAAGTGGTATTAAACAAATTGAATTGCCGAATGGAACAGTACAGTATTTTAATGGAGATAAAGAAGCAACTATTGAATATACAGTGAATAAGAACGCAAATTATACTTTTAAAGTTACTGATTTAGATGGTAATATTACGAAAAAGATAATAAACGTTTCTAAATTGAAGGAAGAAAGTAATGATGTAGAAAAAGTAAGTGATGATAGTTCTAAAGAAAATGATGATGATACGATTAATAAAACTTTAAATAAAAATAAGACAGTGGTTACTGAAAATAGCAATAGCAAGAATGTTGATAGTAGTAAGTCAGCTGGTACCAGTGAAGTGGTCAAAAATGATGATAGCAGTGTGGTCACTGTCCCTGATGCAGGTGGTAATATAACGATAGCTTTAAGTACCGAGCAATATACTAAATCATTACAAATAAATCTTTATGATGATCTTGATGGAAAATATGATATTTATTATAAATTAGGAAAAAATGGTGATTGGGAGAAATATATATCTATTGTTCAAATCGATCAAAATACAACAGTATATGTAAGATATCAAGATGCTGATGGTAATGTAGGAAGTGAAATATCAAAGCAGATTACAAACATTGATACAACAGCTCCTAATAATTATAGTCCTGAGGTATCTTCAACGACTCATAGTATTACAATTAATGGAGCTACTATTGATAATAAGTCGACATCTTCAAATTTAAAATATTATTATAGTATTGATGATGGTGACACATATACAAATGATGAAGGGACAACATATACTTTTGATGATTTAACGCAAAATAAAAGTTATACAGTTACTATAAAGGTTGTTGATGAAGCTTCTAATGAAAGAATGGTAGAACTGGAAGGTAATACTTTGCCAGTACCAAGCTATGATATAAATGATATTGTGTATGAGAATAAAGTTGTTACAGCTAATAATATTGATTCAGAATATAACTTATTATATGCTATTGGGGAAAATGGAACATTTAGTGATTATACGGCACCTATAGAAATTAATCATTATGGTCAGTTTGTTGTTAAATTTAAATATTTAGATATTAAGGATCAAGAGGGACAAGAAATTGTATACGAGCAAGTTGTTCCAAGAATGATATATTTTCAAAAACCTAATGAATGGTCAACTCCTTATGCATATTTGACTGGCGATATTAGTTTATCTTGGCCTGGTATAAGTTTGACTCAAAAGAGTGGTAATGTATATTATTTTGAAATTACTGATGATATGATGCCAGGTGGAGTTGATGAATCTTCATTAAGTTTCTCTATACAATTTAATAATGGGGGAAGTGTTACTAATTCTAATGGTTCTTATAAATATAAATTAAGAACAGTAGATTTTGATGGCTTTGATAAAATTTATACTGTAACTAGTGGTAGTACTACAACTAATGAAAGTTCAACCGGTGTATGGAATGATTATGAGGAAAGAGATGTACTGGGTAGAATATACTTTAATAAGCCAGTTGGTTGGGACTATCCTCATGCTTATCTTTATAAAAGTGATACTTCTACTACTGAAGAGTTGTTAGGAAATTGGCCAGGAGTAGAACTTACGAGAGAAGAAGATTATATTTATTATTTTGAAATAACAACAGATATGCTTGATAGTGAAGAAGACATTTCTAACTATATGGTAACATTTAACAATGGTGGTTCAACGTATAATCAATCTCATTCAGAGTACAAGTATAAATTAGCAGATGTTAATTGTATTGGTTTTGATAAAATATATAATCCAACTAGTAATTTATATACTACAGAGGGAGATTCTACTGGTGAATGGTTGAATTATGATTCTGATACTAAAATAGGTAAAATACCAACTACTTCTACTAAGGTTAAAAATGTAATTTTTATGATTGGTGATGGTATGGGTGAGAACCATATTAGGGCTGCGGAAATATATAAGGGTGAGAAATTAAATATACAAAAAATTTCTGATAAAACATATGTTACGACAGGTTCTACCAAAACAATAACGGATAGTGCAGCGGCAGCTACAGCGCTTGCCACAGGTTATAAAACTACTAATGGAACAATTGGTAAAGATAAAAAAGGAAGGGATGTTCAAAATATTGTTGAATATACGCATTTGAATGGTCTGAAAACAGGTATTGTCGTAACTCAAATACTGAATCATGCCACTCCTGCTGGATTTACTATTCATAATGCTTCTAGAAATAATTATGATGAAATAGCGAAGTCACAGATAACTTCTAATGTTGATTTAATGTTGGGAGGCGGAACTCAATATTTTAGTCAATATGCGTCTTTGATGCAGTCTAATAATATTACCTATATTAATCAGCTTTCTGATATTAGTGGCATTGATGCTAATAAAAGAGTGATTGGAACTTTTGCGACGGAATCAATTAGTGAAGTAGATGGTACAAGAACAAGCTTAAAAGATATGACTACGATGGCATTTTCACGATTGGAAAATGAGAATGGGTTTTTCTTGATGATTGAAGGCTCTGATATAGATTCGTATTCTCATAGCATTGATATGCCAAAAATGTTAACTGAAATGATAGATTTTGATGAAGCTGTTGGAGCTGCTATAAAATATGTTGATGAACATGAAGATACGTTACTTGTTATTACTGCAGATCATGAAGCAGGAGGATTAAATTTAGATGGTATAACAAGTTCTGAGCAGTTGGAAAATTCTTTATTTACTTCTGGGGGAGCTCATACAGAAACTAATGTATTGGTATATGCTTATGGGCTTGGAGCTCAGGATCTTACTAATTATGATTTGATTGATAATACTTCTATTTTTAAATTTATAAAGCAGGCATTGGCTAGATCATAGAACTATAACGATTTATTAACTAGTGCTTTTAGGAAATATTAAAACAGATGCTTGATATGGCATCTGTTTTATAATTTATTAGAATTTGTGTTTTTAGACACTGTTTTAATTACATCTATGTGGTGGGCAGCAGTTGTTATTGTTATTGCCCCAAAATAGAACAAAAAATATAATTAAGACAATGATGATGATCCATAACCAGTTGCCACCATCATATCCGTATCCTGGATATCCGTAACCGTACATATTATTATCTCCTTTCATTATTATTATATTTATTAATTTATTAATTCAATATAATGGATACCTAGTTTTTTTGATTAAATTTTCAATTTTGTTTTTTACTTTTCATTCTTTCTATTTTATGATATACTTAAAATCGTGAGAGGATAGGGATAAGATGAGAAATAGAAAAATTTTTATGATATGTGGGAGTATTGTTTTAGTTTTGGTTATTTTAATTTTTTTATTTTTCTTTTTTAGAGGCATTTCTGAAGATAGTAAAGTTACTAGTGCAAGAACAATAGAAATAAAGAAATTAAATCAAAATATAGAAAATTATATTCATGATTATAATGAGGTAAGAGAACAATTGAATTCTTTTTTATCTGATATTTATACGGATGATTTGAAGGATCGATATGATGAACTTGTTTTATTACTTCATAAGGAAAATAATTATGTGACGGATGTAAAAGAAATTGTTTTAAAGTTAGATAATAGTTGTGATAAGGATTCTTTTTCTAATAATATTTGTTTACAGTATCAAGTTGATTATGAAGAGATGGCTAATGTTTTTGTTTCTGATATTAGTTTTATTAATCATATGATTGATACTTATAATGATAGTCATGATGAATTGTTGGATCATTATGTTTCAAGTGATATTCAAGATTATATTGATTATAATAAAGATGGTATTTATTCTGGAAAAGAGGAATAATTAGATGAGAGTGATAAAGAGGAATAAAAAAAAGGTTTCTATAGGGAAAAAAATTATCATTTTTTTCATTAGTTTTTTTATTACTGAGGTAATTGGGGGGATCTTTTTATTATATGGACCGTTACCTAAGTTTAGGAATTGGCTTGTTACTACGGCGATGACTACTATGAATCATCAATATTTGGCTACTATGTTTTATTCAAGTGATAAGATACAGGAGATATTAGAGAGCAATAAGATTATCGAACCTAAAGATAATACTAATTTATCTAAAATTAATACAAGTAAAATTATTACTGGTTTGTATCAAAATGAATATGAAAAGGAAATATTAGAGCATGATGAGAAAGAAATGTA
>CACXEZ010000054.1 GCA_902766815.1 uncultured Erysipelotrichaceae bacterium
GACGGTTTTTAACCAAAAAAAATCGTTTTAAGTCTTTTATTATTTGACTTTAAAACGATTTTAAAATAAATTTATATTTTTATCCTGACACCACTTTTATATAACATTCATAACTAAATTCTTTATAAATCTTCTGATTAATAATATTTTTTGCTCGTAAGTTAAATTGCTCTCTTGAAAAATAACCTTTAAAAAACACTTATAATAGGATAAAAAATTAAAACATATATGTGTTAGAAATTTTAACAAAGTATCAAAATCAGTGACCTTTATATACAAATACAAAGTAAAACCATAATCGGGGGGAATAGGGCGAATACCTAACCCTACTGACCATAACCAGTGGAATGACATAGTATCAGATAAAAAAAGGTGTAAGCATCATGAGAAGAACTAAAATATTGTTCATATAATTCGATATTAGGAGGAAATTCAATAGACCGAAGATTATTGTAGCAAAAAGCTCCTTCACCTATTTTTTTAAGAGAATAGGGAAGATTAATTTTTTTCAATTTTTGGACATTATCAAATGCATAACTATTAATCAATTTAACAGTATTAGGTAATGTAATTTTTCCTCATTTGGATTTGAAGAATTCATATCACTAGTAATAATTTTATTTGAAATACTCATAATAATACCACATTCTTAAAATTAACCCATATGATAATTTAAATATCCTAAAAAGTCAAGTGTTTCCAAAATATACATAAACATTTGCATAAACAAAAAAAGACTTTTTTAAATCTCAAATTTTAAAAAGTCTATATGAATTTAATTAGTTGTATTTGTCTTAGCGGAATTATTAGAAATTGGTTTTGGGCTCTTTTTTGCATAGCCATTTAATTTATATAATAATTCATTAATAACCAAATCAAAACTATTAGAATATTCAATAATATTACCATTGTATCCCGTCTTTGTAATTTGATTCTTAGTAATAGTAATATCCCCCAAATCAAAAACAGAATAACCATTACCAATATATTGTTTTATAATTTCCCACTTAATAATTGGAATACTTCTAATATTCTTAAATTCATTAACATAACACTCTTTTACAAAAGATACTTCACGCTTGTTAGTAATCACAGCAACACCCGAAACAACAATACCATTGGGATACTTTCTAGCAATCTCAGTTCCTCTAATTATCTCATTTTTATAAGTATTAATAATTTTATCAGATATCATTTTCTTTTCGATCAATTTCTTAGTCTTTTGTACATTAGGATCTTTTAATTTTTGATTAAGAGTTTCATTATTAATTTGTTCCCTCTTCAATAAATATCTATAGTTATTAATATAAGTATTAGGATTAATTTTAGCCAAATAAATAGTTAATTGATTATAAGGAGATTGAAACAGTTCTAGCATATGTCTGTATCGTGTTTTATTTTCGATTAAATTTAAGAATTCATTCTGATCCTCTTGAGTAGTAGCTTGATGCACAACAATTCCTTTTTTTAAACAATCATTAATTGTCCTTCTTAAACTTCTCTTAAAATTTTTATAAGTAACATTAATATTATTTGTTTTCAAAACCATCTTATATTTAGAAGTATTAGGAATATATTCATATCCCATTTTTTTAAACTCATTAATAATACCACTATTATTTTCTTTTAAAATAAAATCACTATTATACACTTGATAAGGAATAAGAGGATTAATTCTAATATAAATAAAATTTAACTTTTTCAAATAATTCTTAAGCTCTATAGTAAAGGTTTGAACTAAATCTAAATTATAAAAGTTAATTAAATAACCATTAGGCACATAACCATACTTGTGTTTGTTATTAATCGCTTTTCCTAAGAGTAGGGTAGCAGCATGAACATTATCCATATCATCAACTAACCCTAAATAATGAGGAGTATAACCATCATCTTGCTTTAACTTAGCATATTCTACACTTTGTTTATAATTCTTTTTACTATGCATGTTAGAATAATTTTTAAATTGCAATTCTGATAACTCTATAATATGCATTATTATCCCTCCTTCAGTTATTTCATTATATCATATATTTATCTAAATTTATAGGGGTAAATTAACAAATATGTATATAAAAAGTTCTCTATTTTAAATAAAAAACTAATTAGTTAGAAACTGATTCAATACTCGTTCTAATTCTACTTTATCAATAGGCTTTGCCAAATAATCATCTAAACCTTCTTTGAAATAAGACTCCTTCATACCAGAAATAGCATTAGCAGTCAGTATAACTACTGGAGTATGAAAACTCTTATCTTCTTTTATCTTTTTAAAAGTTTCAACACCACTCATTTTAGGCATCATATCATCCATTAGAATTAAATCATAAGTATTAGTTTTTAATTTTTCTATACATTCAAATCCACTTAGACATGTGTCTGGAGTGATATTATAACTCTTTAATAATCGAGAAGCCACTTTAATGTTTAAATTATTATCATCTACTACTAATATTTTCTTATCTGAGTAATCTATAGTATCATTCTTCTTATCTTCTTTTTTCACTGTATCATCCACCATAGAAACAATTTTTTGTGATATATATACTGTAAATTTGGAACCATTTCCATATTTTGACTGAACAATAATTTTTCCACCCATCATTTCAACTAAATTCTTAGTAATAGCAAGTCCTAACCCAGTACCTTCTAGAGTAGTATTCTTATCTTCATCTAATCGATTAAACTTTGTAAATAATTTATCTATTTTGTCAGGTTTAATTCCTCTTCCTGTATCCTCAACTGATATGACTAACTTACAAGTGTTTTTTTGATTAATACAACTGACAGAAAATTCGATCCATCCTTCTTCAGTATATTTAGCAGCATTAGTGAGTAAGTTAGTAATAATTTCTTTCACCTTACCATTATCACCATATAAAATACCTGGAATATCACTAGAAAAATTTGTCTTTAATTCAATAGGTTTCTCGACAATTCTAGGTTTAATTAACTTAACTAAATCTTCAAACATATTCATAGGATTATAATTGACATTAATAACTTCCATCTTACCAGCTTCTATTTTACTAATATCTAAAATACCATTAACAATCTCTAATAGATTCTGACTAGCCATAATAATATCTTTAGCCTCACTTTGAGCATCCTCTAAAGTTTTATCCTCCATAATAGAATTACTAAATCCAACAATAGCATTTAAAGGTGTCCTAATCTCATGTGACATATTAGATAAAAATTCAGTCTTAGCAGTATTAGCTCTTTCAGCATTACTTTTAGCAAGCTCTAATTCATTAATTAACTTTAAGTCTAGATTCTCGATAGTATGAAACATCAGGTAACATACAAATGACTCTACATAACATATAATTACAATTTGAGGATTATAATGTTGTATGGCTACAGAAATCATTCCTAATATGATATAAATGATTAAAGGTGTAATTTTAATTTTATCTATCTTTTTAAAGTTGATGAGAATAAAGCAAATAATAGTAATAGTGAAAAATGAACCAATACTATATGCAAAGTTGACTGCTAGTCCATAGGAATAAGCAACTCCTTCACTCAAATCTACATGCAATTTTATAGGCAGAGCTAATATAATTAAACTTACTATCATACATATGACATATGTAGTCTTTATAATTATATTTTTATTGATAGAAATATTTGTAATTGTAATAGCATACCACATCAAAAACATCGCAAAGATAATAAAATATATAAGATACATCTTCAAAATTATATTTTCAATTACACTAGGAAAAAAATTATAATTTGTTGATACAAATCCACATAAAGATTGTAAAAATAAGCCGATTAGGTTAGATATTAGCATTTTTTTATATACTCTATTTTCTTCATTTTTAATTCTTGCTTTTGAGTAATATATAACTATCAGAGCAACCATATATATAATACAAAAAATAGTAACATATGTTAATTTCATTGTTTCCACAACATCACATCCTATCTAAACATAATTATAGCATTATAAATACCTATATACAATAAAAAAATAATAAATTAATTATTACTTTTTCTCAAATTTTTAATATTATTTGTGTTTAAATAGGCAGAATCTATATAAATGTAACCATCTTTTTCTTGTTTTAATAATTCAATATCTCTTTTTGTTGAACGAGAAATGGGAAATGAACTTCTGATCTTAAAAGACTCAGGAACAAAATCTAAATCATTATATTTTTCAAAAATATTCTTTTGAATTCTCTTTAAAACTTCTTCATTATTATGCATATTTTCATCAAGTAAAAGATGTACACATAAATAGCTATCCCCATATTTATTTTGTTTGCTAAATACTTCACAATCCCTAACATTTGGATCTTCTAATATAGCATTAACAAGGTCAAAATTATATATTTTTTTATTATTAATGACTGAAAAATCTTTTTCTCTACCTAAAATGACCAATTTATTTTCTTCAGTTAAATAACCAATATCTCCAGTAAGGATCATATCATCAAAAAACAATTCATTATTTAAATCATCTCTACTAAAGTACTCTAACATTTTAAAAGGTGAATTGATTGCAACCATTCCTCTCTGATTGTAATATAATTCATTATGATTTTGATCTAAAATCGTAATTTTTACCCCAGGTAGTGGAATTCCTGCCAAAGTAACAATAGCAGCATTCTCACATACACCATAGCTATCTTCAACATTTATATTACCACCTAGTTGTTGGATATCATTTGTTAAACTTACTTTGTTTTTTTCACTAATAGGGGTTCCACCCACTAAAATATGAGATAATTGGTTATATTGATATATTCCAATTTTATTTAAAAAATGAAATAGATGATCATTCTTTATCTGTTCAATACCATTGTTAAATAACTCCCTAGTACCAACTGCCCAATTAATTTTCTTTTTGCCTATGTTTTTGATAAAAACTTCAGGTTCTAATTTGGGATTTTGATATATAGTACTTCTATAATAAAGAGGACTAGTTCCCAATGCTATTAATCCAGTTGATGACCATAAAGGGATAGATTGATAAAATCTTTGTCCAGGAGTTAAATCAATTCCCAAGGTATAGTATGTTTGCGGTGGTAGCACCAAACTATCATGAGATAACTTTATACCCTTAAGTATACCTGTACTTCCAGATGAATAAACTACTGCAATTGGATGATTTGGAATATATTCAGCAATAGACGGTATCTTTTCGTTTTTACCTTCGTTTAGAAATTCATCCCAATATATATATTTTTCACCATAATCTTGCTTTTTTATTATCTTTTTACCAAGATTTATTGGTAATGCTGAATAGAGCGCTGGCACAACAATAATCTTTTCAATATGTGAATTATCTAACATTTTATCAATTCTTGTTTTTACAATTTCATTATCTAGAAATTTATCCAATATAATCAATAATTTACTATTTCCCTTTAACAAGTCCTTTAACATTGTACCATCATCCAAGTAAGGTGGCATAAAAATACCTGCCGCATTAATATGCCCTAAGGCATATAACATATACATTGCTTCTGGAATAGCAGGTAAACAAACCGCTACATAATCCTTATCAGTAATACCATTTTTAATAAGACTCTTTACAATCCTATTTTTTTCATTAATAAAAGTTTTATATTTTATTTTATTTAACCCATACTCAAGAGCATTTTTATCTAAATTATGATTATTATTCTCTTCTAGACTCTTAGTAACATTGTTAGGAAGTGGTATAAAAGTAGGAGTATCTTCATTATAAAAAGTTAATTCCCTTGAATTAATTGTAGGACTACTGGTTGGTGGACCTTGTATATCACCTAAAGCAAGTTTCCTTAAATATAAATCTCTTAATTTTTGCTCGTTAACAGATAAATTCCCTAATTTTATTTTATATTCTTTTAATTCCATAACATTTCCTTCTTTCTCTACTGATTTGAATTATAACATATAATAACTCTAAAAAAATAAAATTAACTAATATAATAACAAATTAATGGCCTGTACTATATCAAAAAGTTTACCAAAAATTTCTTTTTATATTTAAAAGACTATATTATACAAACATATGAAATAAAATTAATTAGAAGTTATCAAAAAATAATAACTATAAAATAGCACGAATAATCATAAGTCATATAAAATAAGAAGCATAGATTAAAATAATAATAAAAACATATACTTAACTAGGTGAAGTTCAATGAAACAATATAAGACACTAATATTAGTAATGTTTTTCTTATCCATATTTTGTTTTGGTAAAGTAAATGCAATAATAAAAGATTATACCTTATTAGGGAAAACAATCTATCTTGATGCTGGGCATGGAGGTAGAGATAGTGGAGCTATCTCTAGTACTTTTTTAGAAAAAGACATGAATTTATTATTAGTTCAAAAACTAGAAAGTGTACTGTCAAGTAAAGGAGCAGTTGTATACTTAACAAGAGATGGGGATTACGATCTAGCAAATAGTACCATAAACAGAAAAAGAAATGACTTATATAATCGCGTAAAAATGATCAATGCTTCAAAATGTGATCTATACATATCTATGCATTTAAACGCAAGCCCAAGTACTAAGTGGAATGGAATACAAATATTTTATAGCAATGTCTTAAAAGAAAATAAAATAGTAGCAGAAACCATTACCAATACTATGAAAGAAAACATGAAAAATATTCGTGAAGTAAAGAAAGAAAATAGCTATTATATGTATTCTAAATTAAAAGTACCAGGCGTATTAGTAGAAGCAGGATTTATTAGTAATCCTAATGATAATTATAAAATTAGGCAGAAAAAGTATCAAGATACCCTAGTAAACAACATAGCCAAAGGAATAGAAAATTACTTTGAATAATTAATAATAATTTTAGAAAATATAGTTTTGAATATTTTCTTTTTTTTTAATTTATTGTATAATTTTACTTGTATGAAAGTAATAGAAAAATAAAAAGATAGGAAGTGGTTAGATATGGAAAAAGTGTATTTAAAATATGATGATATTAGACCATGTGTAGAATGTGACTATGGATTTGTTCCATCTATGTTATGGATGGGTTTCTTATATCCGCTAAAAAAAGGTGATATGCGTTTTTTTATAATTATTAGTTGTCTGCAGTTTGCAGTATGTGTCCTATTAATCATATTAGTGCCAACAGAAGCAATTATAAGATTAATACTATGTTTAATTATGATTTTAATAATCAATATTCTATTTGCCATAAATTACAATTTATTAGTAATTGAAAGATTACTAAAAGAGGGATATTATCCTATGGACTATAACTCATCTGAGAAACTAATAAAAAAAGGAATTTACTTCAAACTACAGTAATTCCTTTTTAATATTCAAAATATTTCATCTCTAACTTTTCCTGACAAGGTTTTCCAGTAGAGAAAGATAAATTCTGAAACACTTCTTCCAAAACTTTAACATCAAATTGGTTCTTTTCTAACATTATTGTTATTACCTTAATTGCCTTCACTGCCTCTACTAATGCAGCATCATATAAGTCAAAGAAAGAAGTAGTAAATACCTGCGATAAGTCCCACGGATAATTCCAAGGCAAATGTTCTAAATTTAAACTTGATAAATCATTTTCGAAATCATGATGATAAGATAACTCTTCTAATTTAGTAATATAAAGAGGAGTGAGCTTATCAATAAATTTATAAATCTTTAATTTAATACCAGTAGGATCATGATTAACATATCGAAAAAATAATTTCATATAACGAATAGAAGAAAGATAAATTTTACATATATCAGGATAGTGATAAGTATTATCAATAGATTCATTAATCACATTCTTTAACTCAGGAGAAAATTCATTTACCTGAAAGATATGTTGATAAACCTTAAATCGATAAGGTTTATCCTTCTCGCGAGCTTGTATCATATATAGGTCAATATCATATTCAAGCTTTTGGTGGACAGCATTATATCGATAAGTATTTTTATCACTTTTTTTAAATATTCCAGATTTATAACAAATAAGAGGATGAGTGTATAAGTCCAAATAATAATGACAAATATAACCATAAAGATAAGCCATTACCTCTGGCTGATGTAATAACTTGTTATAATAGATACTACTAACAACCTGAATAAAAAACTCTCTAGTGGCAGAGTGATGCATCATACTTTGAATTTTCATTCCTTCACGAGCCTTATTTCCAAGAAAAAAATGATAAAACATGAAAGGATCGGATCCTTGACAAAATAATTTAAAATATTCTTGCTTCCCACAAATCTTATCTTGACAATTTTTAGGTAACGCTTTTAAAACATCTAAACCAAAATAAGTATGTGTCATAGAACTTGGCATTTACAATCATCTCTTTTCTATATGAGGAATATTATTAGACAATACTTTGGTATGAGAGCATTTCTTGAAAAAAAATTCTAACCAAGAATCAATAGCTCTTACATTATCATGAAATACCTGATAAATATTATTTTTATCTCCATAAGGTCCAATTGGGTTTCCTCCCATTTTAGACAATTCAATCAGTAATACACCAGGATAATTTAATCTTAAATAATCATCATAGGCTATAATATTACATTCATTCAATAATTGATAATCAGTATTCTTTCCATAAAGAACCGCCAACTCTTCATTATAAGAATAGATAGATAAATATTTATCATTTTTCATTAAATTCCCATATGGCTTATAGAAAATCATTCCTCCAGTACCATGATACAATAAAGTAGCAAGATATCGGTCACTATCTACAGAATGACGAATTAATTCTTCTAAAACTTGATTTTCTATAGCATAAGTAAAATTGTTAACATCAAGAGTAGGAACTCCATAAGGACCAGGACAATACTTCTGAATATTATCTCGAGTGGAATAACCATAAACAATTTTACCATTTTTAATAGTATCAATCCCAGGGTTGAAAGGGGAGTTAGAATTTAAATTAATTCCTATTCCCGTAGAATCATGCCCAACTTGGCTTCCTCTTGGATGATGATATTTTTCATACATTGCATAAACATCATGGGGAAGTTGGCTGCTATAAAGTTGATCAAAAGTACGATTCTCAAACATTTTCTGATATAATTTTTCACGATGATTCAAAGAAATCCCATTCCACAACCTATCATTGATAACAAGACATTGAAATTGAGAAAGAAACAAAGATAAAAACCAATCTTGCAGATAACTATCATCTATAAAAAGCGATGTTTTATCACAAATTTCTAACAATTGTATTTTCAAATCATAATAATCATTAACAGAATACACCTGATTAATAAACTCTTGAAATATTGAAACTTTAGGAATAGCTCGCTCATCCTTCAGCTTTTGAAAATACCTATTCTCAAGAAAAAACTTTTGTAAATACCTCAAGCAAGTATTAGCATCTAAAAGCAAATTATTTTGTTTCAACTGAACAATAGTATCATTAAAATCTTGAATCATATAAGAAATAATAGAATCAATTCGATATCTTAAATAATACTCATAAGATTGTTCATGAAACTTATTAAGAACAGGATAAAAAGTGCTAGATGAAATATCAAATCCTTCTGGATTTTGAAGAGGAATAATCACAAGCCGACACAAATTAGGATCAAAATTGATCATATGAGGAATATTTTTTATAAAATTAAGAATAAAATCAACTCCTATGACTTCACTACCATGAATACCTCCCACCAGAAATAAGTCATTTGTTCCATAACCAATAGTAATACAATCAATGTCATACCCATAATAAGTTTTACCAAGACAAGTTTTTTTTATTCCCAAAGCTAATAATCTTTCATCCTTCAATAATTGATTAATTCTTTTTAAATAATCAAGATAATTCAGCTTTACATATTGAAATTCATCTATTTGTTCCATAATACCCCCATCATAAAATGGATAACAAACAAACTTTTATCCATTATAATTTAAAATCATTATAGTCATCATCTGACATATCTTTTCTATCAAAAAATAACTTCTCTTGATACTTTCCTATTTTAGCAATAATATTAGTAGGAAATAATTTAATTAATTTATTATATTCAGCAATATTTCTATTATAATATTCTATCCCTGCTATCAAGTCCTCATCAATTTCATCTAACTTCTTAGAAATAGCATCTATCTCTTCATTTTCCTTTAATAGTTGATATTTTTCTTTTAATTGAATTAAACTATTTTCTGCATCCACTAACTTTCTATCTAAATCAAAATTAGAAATTTTTTTTGTTCTAAGACGAATAATTTCATCAAATATCTTATGATCTACAACATTCTCTAACTCGTTATTTCCCTTAATAATAGAAACACATTTATTAATATTATCATATTTATTTCTTAAATTATTATCAATCATCGATTCTACTTCATTAATTCTAATAATATAATCTTGCATCTTATTATAAAGTATAGTATAAATACCAAAAATAAGACAAATAACGATAATCATTCCTAGTAATATTAACATCAAAGCATCCATATTCTAAATCACCTTCAAGAATATTATAGCAAAGAATACATTCTTTATCAATGAGTTTATTACTTACTTGACATGAAAAAAATATAGAACAAATCTATATTTTAACTAGTTGGCAAATAAAACTCTGGCTTGTAATTAATTGGTTCCTCAAAAGTTACAAAATCTAAATAAATCATCAAGATCAAATACCATTCTCCTGTATTAGGATTAGAAACAATGATATGGTCCTTACCAGATTGTTCTATAATACCATCAAAAACTCTATCTTGCCATTCAACAGATCCTGGTACTGTTACATGAAACCTAGCCTTCTTACCACGATTTAATCTTAAAATATTTTCAATATAAGATTGTTCATCAATAGCAAGACCAGTACCATACATGGCATTTGGATTCTGTGTCTGATCATAAGTTGGATATTGTGATTGATTGCCACTTAGCTGATTATTAGGAATTGATGGATTTTGATAATAATTTTGATTCATAAATATCTCCCTTCTCTTAACTATTAAACTATATGTAAAAAAAAAGAAAATATTAGTTATTTCTTTTTAAACGGTAAAAATTAATAGAAGGAGTATTAAAAAGTCTAAAATTAACTCGATCGACTCCAATACCATTAGAAATATAAAGATTTGTATCATTAATCTTATAATAAGGTTGATAATATTTCTTTGCTCCATCAGGTAAAAAAGCTTTTTTAACAATAGGAATATTAATAGAACCATTAATAGAATGAGAAGATAAGATTAAATCCACATCAGAATAATTCTTTAAAATGGTATCAGTATAATCAGGCTCATGAATTAAAATAATTTGATAAGAAATATTTTCGTAATTACCATCCATTGCCTTTAAAATGTCAGCACTTTTATTCAAAAAACTACTAACCCCTACTAAAAGAATTTTATCATTACTTTCATTTTGAATGATAGTAGAATCATTCTCTAGAAGAGTAAAATTACTCTGAATATAAATATTA
The DNA here is from genome assembly GCA_902766815.1 of uncultured Erysipelotrichaceae bacterium. Next base: position 11,393 of record CACXEZ010000054.1, read on the forward strand.
TGAATAGTTTCTCTTTGAGGATTATCTTGATCACCTAAAACAGCATAAGAACCATATTTTGTTTCAATTTTAGATAGCTCTTGAATTAAAAAATTAATATCTTGATTAGTAAGTTTATAATCATCATCAGCTAAATCCCCTGTAAATAAAACAATATCAGGCTTAATTTTCTTTATTTCCTTGATTAGATTTTTTATTTCTTTCTCTGTAATAACTTTTTTATAATGAAGATCCGAAAAATGAACAATCTTTAATCCATCATAACTAGAAGGAATATCATCTTTAATAATAATTTCATTTGTCTTAAGACCCTTTACACCAAGAAAACGACTATAAAGTAAAACAGAAAAGAGTAGGGTAAGAAAAATTAAAATACCAACTAACAATTTTTTCATTTTACTTGATTCCTCTTAAATAAATCAAAAGAGCTAAAGTATTATGAATAGAATGAGCAGTAATAGTAGAGAAAATATTATCTGTTTTCTGATATAAATAAGCAAAGACAAATCCCAAAGAACAATAAGGAATCAAATATAAAAATCCTAAAGAATGATTCAAAGAACTAATGACATGAAGACTTCCAAAAACAAATCCCGATACCAGTATATATACATACTTATGATGAAAAATATCCTTGATACTTTTTCTAAAAATAATCTCCTCAGTAAGTGGAGCATAAACAATTAATTGGAAGACCATATATAAAGGGTAAGAGTCTATCATACTACGTACTGCTTCTTCATTACTAGATAATTGACCATTAGTAAGAAGCGCTATCAATAAATTACTAGCAATCATAATACCAAATCCAATAAGCCAAGTAGAAAAAGATTGTTTAAAGCTCTCTCTAAAATGAAGATAAAAATAATTTTTAAAATCCCTCTTAATTGTTTCAAAATAAATAAGAACAAATATAATTAATAATAAAATATCTCCTAAAAAAGAAATTAATACCTTCATAGTTTGATGCATATTACTATAATCAACCTGAAAAATAGATAATATTAAAACTGGAATACTATTCCAAAACATTAAGAGAAATATCAAACCAATAGTAACTAAACTTTTCTTTATGACCCTCTCAATTTTATCAAAAACATTTTCTTTTTCAAAATCTGATTCATTTAAATATTTACTTTTTATTTTATGTCTTTTCATTGATACCACCATTATTATTATACCAATAATTTACAAAATAATCTATGACTTAAAGAAAGAAAAATAAAAAAAGGACAATGTCCTTTTTATTGAGTCCTAGCAAACTCTTGCTTTCTCTTACAAGTATTATCATTGACTGTACATGCTGTAGTTGTCCACTTGGTATTCCAAGTATCACATCCACAAGTGGCAGCATTTTGTTTATAGTAAGCTGATGTACAAGAAGTACAAGACGTCGACTTACTTTTATAAGTTGTAGCATATTTTGGACAAGGATTAACTCCAGTAGTATTAGTAATCACTTTACCCGTATCTAAACCTGGATTTGGACAAGTCCACGTATAAGTTGTCGTACAGCCAGAATTATATTGAGTGCACCCAGCTGATGCACAAGTTTTACCCGTTTTACAAGTAAGATATAAATATCTCCACCAATTGACATAAAGAGTAACACTTTGACTTTCATCCGCTAAGTTAGGACAAAAATCAGTAGCAGAATACCCATTATTTTCATTAAATTTCTTTTTGTTAATAGAAGATATCCAAGCACTTGATGAAGTGATACTATATCCAGATCGAGTTGCATTATAATATCCACCTTTAGCATCACGCATATTACTAGTACTTGATCCATAATTCAATTTCTGTACAGTATTACTTTCATGATTGTTAAAAGTTCCCCCACTAGGATGATAGGTAATGGTACAAACATTCACAGTCCACTTTGCGTATAAGGTAACTGTTCCAGAAGATGCTAGATTTTTAATTGTTGCTCCATTACTATAACTAGTACCACTTCCATCAGCTTTGGTATTCCACCCTGCGAATGTATAACCCTTCTTTTTGAAAGAATTGCTTGTTAGTACACAATTTTGATCACAAGTGCATGTCTTACTTGAAGTACTACCACTAGTACTGCCA
>CACXEZ010000055.1 GCA_902766815.1 uncultured Erysipelotrichaceae bacterium
TAATAAAACTGTTCCAACTTATAGTGATTTTAAAGATACTGGAGAATATGAGCAATCAGCAACTCAAGCAATCATATTACACAATCCAAATTTTGAAGAAAACAAAAAGAACCCACCCAGAACAGAAGAATTAATTGTTATGTTTACAAAAACAAGAAATGGACCAACAGGTCATGTTACTGTTTATTACGATAAATATAATCAAAAGATAAGTGAAAAGCCAGAATATTTATAAGAAAGGAATTTTATGAGATTAAAAAGAGTTGAAAATAAAGTAGAACAAATACTTAGGGATAATCCTAAAACTAGAGATGATGACCATGAATTAATAGCAGAATATTATAACAGAGAACATCCAGAAGTATTAAATATGCCTTTTAGATATGTTTTCTTAGGACATAATACACTACAATTAACTAGTTTTAAGTCAATAGAGAGAGCAAGAAGAAAGGTACAAGCTAGATTTCCTGAATTAGCAAGTAAAAAGACTAAATTAAAAAGGGAAAAATTAGAACAAGAATATAAAAATTATTATGTAAATTGGGAGGAAGAAAATGATTAATGAAGAAACAAATGACTATTATAGAAACAGATTTCAAATTATGTTAATGGAGTATAACGAATTGCAAAAGCAATTAGACCTTTATAAAACAATATCTACTTTAAAAGAAGATTTAATTCAAGAACAGAATAAAGTAATTGATGTTTTACAAAGGAGGTTAAAAATTAATGACAGAAGCAGCAGCATTAGAAAAGGCTAAAAAGTATTTAGTTAGATTAAAAAACGGTAAACAAATCAAGAAGACTGAATTAAGTGATCTAAAAATAGTAATTGAAGAATTAGATTCAATTAGTTATAAAATAAAAAAATGGAAGGAATTAGAAAAATGAATATAGAAAAATATAATACTATCTTTTGTGATAGAGTTGATTATAAAAATTTAAATGATTTGTTAGGGGAAATTTTTAGAAGGTTGATAAATTTTGATAGATTTTATGGATATTGTCCAAGTAATTTATTAATTAAGTATAGTGATTATCAAAGAATTAAAAAAGAAAAATCTAATATTATTTCAACAAAGAATGGACAAGATTATATTTTATGTATGAGGGTGACTTATGTTTAAAAAAAATAAAGCAGAAGCAAAGAAATTAAGTTTATTTGATAAGGTTAGGTTGCAAACAATGTTACCAAAACTGGACAAGCATAAAAGAAAATACTCTGATGAAAAAAGTCCAGATGAAGAGTATGTATTAGTTAAGCAAAGTGAATATGAATTGATGAAGAAAGTAGTTGAAAGACAAGATAACTACATTGAGCAGATAAAAATTAATAACAAGGAGATTCAAAAGCAACAAGACAAAATTAATGATTTATCATTGTCAATTGAAAATACACTAGAGAAATTAAATTTAGCAGAATCTGCAAGAAGAAAGAGTGCAGGTAAAGCTGGAGGTTTAACAGCTAAGTTAAACAGTGAAAAGAAAGAAAATGAAAAATTAAAAGAAGAAGTTGAAGAATTGAAAGATAAACTAGCTGAGTCAATGACAGATAAATATCTAGTAAAAAAAATACCATCAGGTAGGAAACCTAAAACTCAAACAATGAAGTTAAAGAGTTGTACGGTTCAAAGTAATATTGCAAGAAAAATGTTTGAGAGGGGTAAATAACATGAAAAAAGAATTTGAATTATTTATATTTTATCTATTCTTAGTAATAGTAATTACATCAGTATCAATAGCAATAATAACTGATAAGAATAAGCAGATAACTAAATTAGAAAAGAATAATAAAGAACTACAGCAAGAAGTAATCGATTATAAGTGGCAAATAGAACAAGTACCATATATTATCGAAAGTTGGTGTAATGGTGAATAAGAGTAAAAAAGAATTATACGAGGAAAATAAAAAGTTAAGGCAGCAAAAGAAAACATATAGCGAATTTTGGGAAACTGATGCGATAGAAGAATGTAAGAAACAATTAAAATTTACAAAGAAATCACTTTATATAGCAAGTGTAATATTCTTAATTATTAGTGATTTTTTAATAGGATTAGGGTGGTAATAATGAAAAATAAAGAGATAGAAGAATTATTAAATGAATTAAAAGAATATGCTAGTGGTGGTATGAGTGGTTTATATCCAAGTGAAGATACAGTTAAAAATTTATTATCATACATAGAACAACTAGAAAATAATAGAGATAAAGCGATTGAATATGTAAAAGAGTTTAGATTTGCAACAGTTAAATTTGAACAACATAGTGATACATTATTAAATATATTAAAAGGTGATAGTGATGAATAAAGAAGAATTTAAAAAACTAGCAGAAGAAGAATTTATAAATAATACAATGAAACATCTTGATAGTGCTTTAATATTTACATATATACAAAATTTAGAAAAGAAAGCAGAACTAGTAGAACACTACAAACACTTATATAGTGAAGTAAAGAAACAAAAAGATGATGTTGTTGAGTATATAAAATATTTGATAAAAAGACTAGAAGAATTTGATATTCCAAAAAGAAAAGAAACAGGAGCATTTTGGTATCAAGTTATGGGAGAATTAGAAGAATTATTAAGAATGTTAGGTGAGATAGAATGATAAATAGTATAGGTTATGTTTACA
>CACXEZ010000056.1 GCA_902766815.1 uncultured Erysipelotrichaceae bacterium
AATTAACCAATTAATAATTTTATTTTATTGAATACATCTTCCGTTGTATCATCTTCAAATATTTTTAATTCTCTTAAATTTCCTTTTTGTCTATAATACTCAATTAATGGAGCTGTTTCTCTCATGTAGGTGTCATATCTAACTTGAGCTGTTTCTCTAGTATCATCTGCTCTAACTGTTAAAACATGTCCACACTTATCACAAATTCCATCCATTTGTGGCTTTAGTGATGGTACATCTTTATTGTAAGATGCTCCACATGAGGAACAGATTATTCTTCCTGTTGTTCTTTTTAGTGCTAATTCACGGTCGATATCCATAAATATTACCATGCCAATATCACATCCTAACTCATGCATCATTGTATCATAGATTTTAGCTTGTTCTACATTTCGGGGATATCCATCTAAGATGTAACCATTATTGCAATCTACTTGACTTATTCTAGTTCTTAATAGATTGATAATTGTGTCATCAGAAATTAGTCCACCTTTATTCATCTCATTCGCTAAAAATTTTCCCATCACAGATCCAGCTCTTACTTCATCACGAAGTAGATCTCCTGTGGATATGTGAGGAATATTATATGTAAGGCTCACTAATTTTGATTGTGTTCCTTTACCCGCAGCTGGTGGGGCTATAAATATAATATTCTTCATCTTCTACCTCTTTTATTATAACTTCTATTGACTAAGCTGCTTTCTAATCCTTTCATGGTTTCTAAAGAAACTCCCACTACAATCAAAATACTTGTTCCACCAATGCTTACACTAGTTGGTAAGTTGGTTGATAGAAAACTTGATACGATAATTGGAAGTCCTGCTATTGCTGCAATAAATATTGCTCCGATTATGGTTATTCTTCCTAAAACTGTTTTGATATAGTTTATTGTTTCTTTTCCTGGTCTTACTCCTGGAATGTATCCGCCTTGATTTGAAAGATTCTTTGATAGTTCTTCTGGATTTACTTGAATAAATGTATAGAAGAAACAGAATGCAAATATCAAGACAATATATACGATAAATCCTGTTGGGGTCGTATAATTTACATATTTATTTACAAATGTTACAAAACCATTCTCTGTTTTCATTAAATTTGCTATAAATGTTGGTACCGTAAATATTACTGATGCAAAAATTACTGGCATAACGTTTGCAGAATTTAATTTAAATGGGATATAGTTTTGCTTTGCTCCATATGCTGAAGTTGTTTGATTAGAATATTGAATTGGTATTCTTCGCTCGGATTGTTCTACAAATACTACTGCAACAATGATCGCTACATAAATAAGTATAAATAAGATAAATTCTAATATTCCTAAGAATAATGATGAATTATCTAATACTAATGCATTAAATGTATCTACGAATGTCTTTGGTATAGTAGATAAAATACCAGCCATAATAATTAACGAAATTCCGTTTCCTATTCCTTTTGCAGTCATTTGATCTCCTAACCATAATAGAAATGCTGTACCTGCTGTTAGAATTACTGTTATCCTTAAATAATCCATTGCAGTTGCGTTAGATACTAGAGCAAATGACATTGCAAACCCTTCAACAAAGGCTAAAAATATTCCAAGGTATCTATTAATTTGATTAATCTTTTGTCTTCCTGCTGGTCCACTATCTCTAAGTTCTGTGAAGTATGGGATAATATCCATCTGTAGTAGACTGGTAATGATTGTTGCTGAAATGTAGGGCATAACTCCTAAAGCAAAGATTGAAAATTGCTTTAAAGAGCCTCCTGTAATTGCATTCGCTAAATCACCAAAGTCTACATTTTTTAAATTAGTTACTCCAGGAACTGGAATAGTAGTTCCAACAATAAAGATGAATAGACAAAGTAATGTAAATCCTAATCTTTTTCTAATATCCTTATTGGTAGGACTAAATATTAGTTTAAGATTTTTAAACATATTAGATCACCTCAATTTTTCCGCCAACACTTTCGATTTTCTCTTTAGCAGATTTAGAAAATGCACAAGATTTTACGGTAAGTTTTTTTGTTAGTTCTCCATTTCCTAAGATTTTGATTCCATCTAATTGTTTTTTTATCATACCAGTTTCTATTAATAGTTCTGGTGTTACAACCGTTCCTTCTTCAAAGCGATTTAAATCACTTACGTTAATGGTTGCATATACTGTTCTAAATCTAGTATTGTTGAATCCTCTTTTTCCTAATCTTCTGAATAGTGGTAATTGTCCACCTTCAAATCCGGGTCTTACGCCTCCACCACTTCTTGCATTTTGTCCTTTTTCACCAGCACCGGCTGTTTTAGAATACTTGCCTCCACGTCCAACTCTTTTTCTTTTTTTTGTTGAACCGTACGCTGGACTTAATTCATTTAACTTCATTATCCTCTAATCTCCTCTTTTGTTTTTCCTCTTAGTTCTGCAACATGAGCAGGACTTTTTTGTTCAGCTAAAGCTTTTAATGTTGCTCTTGCCATATTAATTTTAGTGCTTGATCCAAGGCTTTTTGAAAGGACATCTTTAACTCCTGCAAGTTCTAGTACATCACGTACAGGGCCTCCAGCTTTTACTCCAGTACCTTCTGTAGCTGGTTTTAACATTACTCTAGCTGCTCCTACTTTTACGATAATTTCATGTGAAATTGTACGATTACCCTCTAGTTCAACATTGATTAGATTTTTCATAGCTGCATCGCGTGCTTTTCTTACAGCATCTGGCATTTCTTTGGCCTTACCAGTACCTAGACCAACTTTGCCTTTTCTATTTCCTACTACTACTGTAGCAGAGAAACGCATTTGACGACCACCTTTGACAACCTTTGTAACACGATTGATAGCAATTGTTTTATCTTCTAAATCGGTTTTAGGTCTTGCATTATTACTGCGGCGAGGACGTCTGTTGTTATTACGTAAGCCATTTTTATGTTCTTTGTTAGCATGTGACTCTTCTTTTGTCTTTTCTTCTGTAACAACATTTTCATTCTTAACGTTTTCTTCGTTCATAGTTCTCCTCCTAACTCTAGAATTCTAAGCCGTTTTCACGTGCTGCTTCTGCTAAAGCTTTTACACGTCCATGATATAAGTATCCACCTCTATCAAAAACAACTTCTGTAATTTTAGCTTTTTTGGCTCTTTTAGCAATTTCAGCTCCTACAATTTTGGCTGCTTCTACGTTTCCACCGTTTTTGATTTTTAGTTCTTTTTCTAGACTAGAAGCACTTACTAAAGTTACACCTTTTTCATCATCGATGATTTGAGCTGTTATATTTGCGTTTGATCTAAAGACATTTAATCTAGGTCTTTCAGCAGTACCTGCGACAGATTCACGGATCCTAGTATGTCTACTTTTTCGCATATCATTTCTTGAAACTTTATTTATCATACGATTAGTCTCCTTTACTTATTATTTACTTGCTTTCTTTCCTTCTTTACGGCGAATGTGTTCTCCAACATAATGAATTCCTTTGCCCTTATATGGTTCAGGTTTTCTTAAGTTTCTAATTTCTGCCGCAAATTCACCGACTTTACATTTATCGATTCCGGATAATTCAATTTCAGTATTGCTTACTTGTTTTACTGCAATTCCTTCTGGGATATCTACGTTATCTAAGTGAGATTTACCATCTTGAATAGATAAAGTAGTACCTTTTACAGTAAAACGATAACCAACTCCGACAATTTCTAATCCTTTTGTGTAACCTTCTGTTACACCAATTAACATATTTTTGATGTTTGCATTAGTTGTACCATGCATTTCATTTGTGTGTTTTAACTTATTTAGTGGTTCTACAGTAATTGTTCCTTCATTAATATTTACTTTAATACTAGAATCAATCTCTAATGATAATTCTCCTTTAGGTCCTTTTACTGTTAATTTTTGCTCATTTAATTCTACATTAACTTTTTCTGGTATTGTTAATACTCTTTTTCCAATACGACTCATCTTAGTAACCTCTTACCAAATGTAAGCAATTACTTCTCCACCAACATTGTTCTTACGAGCAAGTTTATCGGTCATGATGCCTTTTGGAGTTGAGATAATAGCAATTCCTAAACCATTTAATACTCTTGGTAATTCTTCAACATTCGCATAAACACGAAGTCCTGGTTTAGAAATTCTCTTTAATCCAGTAATTACTCTTTCTTTATTTTTTCCATATTTTAAA
>CACXEZ010000057.1 GCA_902766815.1 uncultured Erysipelotrichaceae bacterium
CTGATACTTATCATATTCAGGCATTTTATGAGAAACACCATCATAAAAGTTAGTAACAAATATCTTCTCCCAACAAGATAAATTCATTTGATGAATATTATTCTTAATATGAATATTTAAATATCTCTTCATCCCAATACTTTTTATTAATGTATCAAATAAAATATCACCTACTTTTAATCCATTACTAATAGTAATAGGAAAGTTATCAATCATTAAGTCAATTGCAATCTCATCATCAATCACTCCCATATTAATTTCTTCATAAGAATACAAACCAAAATATCTTAAATAATATTCATCTCTATATTGATAAATTTTATCTTTATATTGTTCAAATAAATATTCTTTAACTTTCTTAAATTCTAAAGAATCAGCATAAAAATGTAACAATTCATGATGATTTGTTTTTCCAAAATCTTGATTGATACTTTCATTAAGATAAATCGTATTCCCCAAAGAATAACCTAATACTTGAGAATCTTGAATAAATTCAGTCTGAATACCCAATGTAAGATTCCAGCTCTTAATATGCTGTTTTAATTCATCACTTATCATTCTTACCCTCCATCATCTTAATAACTTCTTGTTTAGACTTACCCTTACTTAATAAATATTCGATCTCTTTCTGATATCTTATATATTCCTCTTTCTTAGCAATAGGAACTCTAATAACTTTTCCATCATAAGACTTTAGCATAACATACTCCTCATTATTCACAAAAATCACTGCCTTTCATAGTTTAATCATTATCATATTTTTTATCATCACAATTACAATTGCAAGTGGTTTCTTCTTCATTAGGATAAATTCCAAGTCTAAATGCTTGATACATACCAACTACCCCTTTCTTATGATATTTTAGCTATATCAAATAATAATTATCAAAAGTAAAAAGTCAACTAAAAAAACATACTTTATTAATTAACAAATTTGCCATTATAACAATTCATAAAATTATATTAAATTTAATTTAGATGAATAAGATTCATGTTTTTATTATTTTATAGTTATCAACTAAAACGGTACTTTCTTAATTCAAAAAAAAGAAATACCATTGATTAATAAATAGTATCTCTATAAATCTAAAACTTTTCGAATCATCCTAATCTTTCTAAAAGTAACAAACCGATGATGAATTCTATTTTTAGGTATCATAGGATAAAAAGCTTCTAACTTTTCCAAATCTTTTTTATTTTTTTCTATAAATAACTTATCTCTTTTCTTTAATAAAACTGGCCCAAAATAAATCTCTTTTTTAGAAATAAAACGATATCCCTTCTTAAAAACAACGACAGTATAAATAATACCACCATCTTTTACTAAAGATTCTTCTTCAATAAAATATCCTATTTTAGTAATCTTATTTCTTAAAAAATCTAAATCATTATTACTTTGAAGTATTAACGTATGAATATGTTTTAACTTAGATAAATTCTGATAAAGAATTCCTACTATCGTATGAGATCCCATACCAGATATTACGATAGTATCAAAAGAAATCGTATCAATACTTTCTAAGCCATTACTTTGAATAATCTCTATCTCATTCTCTACATGATACCTCTTTATGTTCTTTAAAGCACTCTGTAAAGCGTTCTTATTAATATCACTAGCAACCACAGTTATATTTTCTTTATTTTGTACCAAATAAATATCTAATAAAGCATGATCACACCCAATATCAACAACATGACTTCCATCATCAACATATTCAGCTATCTTCTCTAGTCTTTTAGATAATTTAATCATTCAAGAAATCCTTTAGTTTTCTACTTCTAGATGGATGTCTTAATTTTCTTAAAGCCTTAGCTTCTATCTGTCTAATTCTCTCTCTTGTAACTCCAAACATCTGACCTACTTCTTCTAACGTTTTACAAGAACCATCATCAAGACCAAAACGTAACCTTAATACTTGTTCTTCTCTTTCAGTTAAAGTAAGTAAAACATCACTAATCTCATCCTTTAACAACTCATGAATAGTATATTCCTCAGGTGACATACTTCTCTCATCTTTCACAAAATCTCCTAAATGAGAATCATCCTCTTCTCCAATAGGTGTTTCTAAAGAAACCGGATCTTGTGCTATTTTAATAACCTCTCTTACTCTATCAACAGACATTCCCATCTTTTTAGCTAACTCTTCATCAGTTGGTTCACGATTTAACTCTAATGTTAATTGTCTTTGATAACGAGATAATTTATTAATCGTTTCTACCATATGAACAGGAACTCGAATAGTTCTAGCTTGGTCTGCAATTGCCCTAGTAATTGCCTGACGAATCCACCACGTAGCATAAGTAGAGAATTTATATCCTTTATTAGCATCAAATTTTTCAACAGCTTTCATCAAACCAATATTACCCTCTTGAATCAAGTCAAGAAATAACATACCACGACCAACATATCTCTTAGCAATACTAACCACCAAACGTAAATTAGACTCCGCTAAAATATTCTTAGCTTCTTCATCTCCATTAGCAATTCTCTCAGATAATGCCGTTTCCTCTTCCAAAGAAAGCAAACTAATTCTACCAATTTCTTTCAAATACATACGAACAGGATCATTAATAGACAACTCTTTAGCAATACTATTATCTTTTAAAATATCTTCAATATCACCACCAAAGTCTTCCTCTCCATCACTTCCAACTTCAGACTCATCATTAACAATTTCAATATTATTCTCAATCAAAGCATTATATAACTCATCTAAAGAATCACTATCAACTTCCAATCCCTTTAATCCATTAGCTAATTCCTCATAAGTAATAAATCCTTTTTCTTTCCCTTTTTTAATTAATTCTTCTTTTCTTTCTTCAAAAGATTTAATTTCCTCAATCACTAGTCTTCACTCCTCTTATTTTCATAATCTCTTTTAAGATACTTGCCTGTTTCTTTGGATCCATCTCACGACTTAAATCAAGCTTTAATTTATCAATTACTCTTTTCTTACTATAATCATGGACACATTTAATATAATCATCAATCTCATCTATTGTATACTCTTTTTTTAAATTTAAAGCCAATATATCCTGAAACGTATCTAATACATCTGTCTTCGTAGCCAAATAAGTGATAAAGTCCGCAATTACTAATTCTCCATATTTATGGTAATAATATATTATCTCATTAAATAATCTTCTTTTTTTATCATCTATAATCATTGACACAGACTTTTCACACTTTTCTATTATCTCTCCCGATATAATCATGTAGTATAACAAATTATCAGTCGCTTGTCCATACTTATTAGACAATTTCTCTATTTTTTTTGTAACAACAGTATTTCTAGGAACTACCTTAACCTGTTTTGCTTTATAATTTTCATATCTTTTTTTCAACGTATCATATTCCACTTGAAACTGACTTGCTAATTTTTTTAAAGTTAACTCCACTAAAATATCATCATTTTCCTTCATAAGTTCCCGAATCATTTGATCCATATAACTACTAGCATCACTAATATCATTTAAATTTTTCTCTTCCCTAAGCAACATCATTTTAAAATCAATTACACTAAGAGGATTTTTAATTTTTTCTAAGAAAGCATCACGCCCTCTTTTGATAATAAACTCATCCGGATCCTTCTCCTCAAGTCGAATAACTTTAACGTCTATTCCTTCTTCCTCTAATAATGGTATAGCTCTAATAGTAGCCATTTTTCCCGCATCATCACCATCAAAACACAAAATAACATGATTAGTAATTCTTTTTAATATTCTAACATGATTTTTAGTAAGCGAAGTTCCCATAGGTGCCACACAATGATTTATCCCAACAACAGAAGCCCTTATAACATCAAAATATCCCTCCATAATAATAATAGCTTCATCTTTTTCTAACCTAGTATGTGCCCTATGATAATTATATAAAATATTTCCCTTATCAAATATCTTAGTAGCTTTAGTATTAATATACTTACTAGTATCTCTAGTCTGATAAATTCTTCCGCCAAATCCAATAGGATTTCCATTCAAATCATGGATAGGTATCATAATCCTATCACTAAAAATATCCCTACTTTCTGTATTACTAAGTCCCAAATCAATCAAAGAATTGATATCATACTTATTAAGTAAAAAATCTGTTAAAGACTGTTTAGAAATAGAAAGTCCAATCTCAAACTTCTTAATAGTATCAAGATCAATCTGTCTTTTACTTAAATACTCCCGAGCATTCTCACCTAAATCACTACTTATATTATTTTGATAATATTTAATAGCCAAAGAAAGAATCTCATAATCCTTCTTATGAGGATTCTCTCTCTTAACACTTCCAACTTCCAAACCATCTTCATGAGCCAATAAATTAATAGCTTCCCCATAACTAACCTGTTCCATATCAGCAATAAAATTAAAAACATTACCAGCCTTTTTACATGAAAAGCATTGAAACATATCCAGCCTAACAGAAACGCACATAGAAGCATTGTTATCTGCATGAAAAGGACATAGTCCCCAATAATCTTCTCCCTTTTTAGTTAAATTAACATAACGTTCTACAATTTCTTTAATAGGATGTTTTCTTCTAATAGCATTAATAGTAGCCTCATCTACATATGGCAAAATATTCACCTTCTATCTTATAACAATTAATAAATAAACATACAATCCCCAAATGAAAAGAATCGGTATCTCTCTTTTACAGCTTCTCTATAAGCATCAAGAACAAACTCTTTACTAGAAAAAGCAGATACTAACATAATCAAAGTAGACTTAGGAAGATGAAAATTCGTAATCAATCCATCAATTGCCTTAAATTCATACCCCGGATAAATAAAAATATCAGTCCACCCAGAACATTCTCTAAACTGTCCATATTTCTGCATAATAGTTTCCATAGTTCTAGTACTAGTGGTTCCAACAGATATAATTCTTCTGCCTTCTGTCTTAGCCTTATTTAATTTATCAGCCACTTCTTTTGACATAACATAATATTCAGAATGCATCGTATGTTTAGTAACATCTTCCACATTAACAGGTCTAAAAGTACCTAATCCAACATGCAAAGTAACATAACAAATTTCTATCCCCTTTTCTTCTAATGCCTTTAATAATTCCTTGGTAAAATGAAGTCCAGCTGTAGGAGCAGCAGCACTTCCAATATTTTTAGCATAAACAGTCTGATAACGATCCTTATCTTCTAACCTTTCTCTTATATAAGGAGGAAGAGGCATCGTACCTAACTGATCCAATACTTCATAAAATACTCCTTGATAAGAAAATTGAAAAACACGAATTCCTTCTTCACGAGTTTCCGTACATGTACCAGAAAGTAGACCATCACCAAAAGAAATAACCGTACCTATTTTTACTCTTTTAGCAGGTTTCACCAAACATTCCCAAATATCATTACCCATATTTTTTAAAAGAAGTATCTCTACATGAGCATCAGTTTCTTTCTTCACTCCAAATAACCTAGCTGGAAGTACCTTAGTATCATTTAAAACTAAAACATCACCTTTCTTTAAATATTCTAAAATATCTCTAAAGGTTTTATGTTGAATCTCTCCCGTACCACGATTTAAAGTCATCATTCTAGACTCATCTCTTTTTTCAATGGGATGCTGTGCAATTAATTCTTCTGGTAATTCAAAATCAAAATCATCTGTCCTCATTCCAATCACTCCTACATAACTTTAGTTATTATATCATACTTTTAATACTTTGAAACAATTTTACATGAAAAACCAAAAAAAATGAGATAAGTAACTTTACCTATCTCATAAATAAATCAAATATAATTAATCTTTCTTACGTCTTTTCGAAGTAATATACAACATAGTAGCTCCTACTGTTGCAATAGCAACCCCAACAACTGAAGTCACAATTGATTTGAAAGATGACGTACTTTCAACAGGAACTTCTACATTAGATACCGGATTAACTGGCTCTACTGGAACATCTTTACTATCAGGAGAATTATACATTACCACACTAGTAGAAGTACCATCTTCCTTAATAGTAAAAGTAATTGTTTCACTACTTAAAACATATCCTGCAGGAGCAATCGTTTCTGTTAAAGTATAAATACCAGGATTTAAATTTTGAATAACGTGTGATTCATTAGTTGAAACCCATGTTTCTATCACATTACCATCATAATCTTTCACAACTAAAGTTGCTCCAGGTAATTCTTGACCATTTGTAACATCCTTCTTACTAATAATAGCAGTATGTGTTACCGTACAATCACTCTTATATTGTTCTTCACTAACTACACTACCATCTTTACCATAGTATTTACCATTTTCATTCTTACAAATTTTTAAACAATCACTCTTATATTGTTCTTCACTAACTACGCTACCATCTTTACCATAGTATTTACCATTTTCATTCTTACAAATCTTTAAACAATCGTTTTTATATTGTTCTTCATTAACTACGCTACCATCTTTACCATAGTATTTACCATTTTCATTCTTACAAATCTTTAAACAATCATTCTTATATTGCTCTTC